>CATMOC010000017.1 GCA_950071955.1 uncultured Mesorhizobium sp.
TATCCGGGCGAGATCGTTACCCTGATCGGGGCCAACGGTGCTGGCAAGTCGACGCTGATGATGACGATCTGCGGAAGCCCGCAGGCGCGGTCGGGCCAGATCGTCTACGACGGGCAGGACATCACCTCGATGCCGACGCACGAGATCATCCGCCTCGGAATCGCCCAGTCACCGGAAGGCCGCCGCATCTTTCCGCGAATGACCGTCATGGAGAACCTCCAGATGGGCGCCTCGCTGGTGGCGGACGAGCATTTCGACGGCGACCTGAAGCGCATCTTCGAGCTCTTCCCGCGCCTCAAGGAACGGGCCGGGCAGCGCGGCGGCACGCTTTCGGGCGGCGAGCAGCAGATGCTGGCGATCGCCCGCGCGCTGATGGGCCGCCCCAAGCTGCTTCTTCTGGACGAGCCGTCCCTCGGCCTCGCTCCGCTAATCGTCAAGCAGATCTTCGAGGTCATCAAGGAACTCAACCGCACCGACGGACTAACCGTTTTCCTCGTCGAGCAGAACGCATTCCACGCGCTCAAGCTCGCCCACAGGGGCTACGTCATGGTGAACGGCTCCATCACGATGAGCGGAACCGGCGCGGAGCTTCTGAAACGCGAAGAGGTGCGCGCGGCCTATCTTGAAGGCGGAAGGCACTGAGCGGGAACATGGAAAAGGCAAACGGTATTCTGTGGGAAGTCTCGGCGTGGGAGTTCGTCTTCGTGACGATCATCCTGGCGGGCGCGGCGGCCTTCATGACGGGACGTTCAGCGGCGAATGTCTGGTTGGAGAAGCGGCAGTTGGTCGTCTATCTCGTCCTGCTCGCCGCCGCGACGCGGTTCATCCATTTCGCGCTGTTTTCCGGCAGCCTCCTGACGATCTACTACTATGTGATCGATCTCGCGGTGCTGCTCGTCATCGGGTTCGCCGGCATGCGCATGACGCGTTCTAAGCAGATGGCCACGCAATACGGCTTTGCATTCGACCGCGCAGGACCCTTCGGGTGGAAGCGGCGCTGAGCACGGCGGCGGCACGGCCGTTTACGAAGTTCGACCTGGAGCCTTTATTTCGCTGAAGAAGTGGGCTTTTATGTCGGCAAGCGGGAAGGGAACACCCGCACACATCCGGTCCGGGGAGACCAAACACCCTCACGGCCGGTTCAGGCATTCCTCAGGTGTTTAAGGGAGTTATCATGAAGAAATCACTCTTGGCAGGCGTTGCGCTGACCTTCGCAATGTCTTCCGCCGCATATGCGGACATCCTTATCGGTACCGCCGGTCCGATGACCGGACAGTATGCGTCGTTCGGCGCGCAGATGAAGGCGGGCGCCGAGCAGGCCGTCGAGGACATCAACGCAGCCGGCGGCGTCAACGGCGAGATGCTCAAGCTGTTCATCGGCGACGATGCCTGCGATCCCAAGCAGGCCGTGGCCGTCGCCAACCAGGCGGCCGGCGAAGGCGTGGTCTTCATGGCCGGCCACTTCTGCTCGGGCTCGTCGATCCCAGCTTCGGCCGTCTACGCCGAGGAAGGCATCGTCCAGATCTCGCCGGCATCGACCAATCCGAAGTTCACCGACGAGCGTCCGGGCGAAGGCATCTTCCGTGTCTGCGGCCGCGACGACCAGCAGGGCGCGGTTGCCGGCCAGTTCCTTGTCGACAACTTCGCCGACAAGAAGGTTGCCTTCGTCCACGACAAGACCGCCTACGGCAAGGGCCTTGCCGACGCCACCATGGCGGCCTACGAGGCGGCGGGCGGCAAGCCGGCTCTCTACGAAGCCTATACGGCCGGTGAGAAGGACTACACCGCTCTCGTGTCGAAGCTGAAGTCCGAAGGCGTCGGCGTTCTCTATGTCGGCGGCTATCACACGGAAGCCGGCCTGATGGCCCGCCAGATGCGCGAGCAGGGCATGGACACCGTGCTGGTGTCGGGCGACGCGCTCGTCACCGACGAGTACTGGGCGATCACCGGCGATGCCGGCGAAGGCACGCTCATGACCTTCTCGCCCGACCCGCGCAAGAACGAGATCGCGGCTCCGCTGGTCGAGAAGTTCCGCGCCAAGGGCATCGAGCCGGAAGGCTACGTGCTTTATACCTACGCCGCCATCCAGGCCTGGGTTTCGGCCGCTACGAAGGCGGGCTCGACCGACTTCGAACCGGTGGTGGCCGCTCTCAACGACGGCGCCTTCGACACCGTGCTCGGCTCGCTCGAATTCGACGACAAGGGCGACGTGACCCTGCCCGGCTATGTGTTCTACGAGTGGAAGGACGGCAACTACGACTATCTGGTGCAGTAGGCTTCAGACCTGATCCTTCATTGGATATCGGGCCCGGCGCAGCGATGCGCCGGGCCTTCGCATTCAGGCTGCCTTGCCCGAAGAGGCGCCTGTGCCGATGAGAAGATCGGCAGGCATCTTCCACTCCCGCACCAGCATGTTCATCATGTCGACCGTGAGTTCCCTCTTTCCGAGCAGGATTTCGGACGCGCGCGACCGGTAGCCCAGCAGGTTCGCGAGATCCGATTGTGACTTTCCCGTCAGCGCCATGAATTCCTTTAGCGCTTCGACTGGCGTCATCGTGCCCGATTCCATCGGCCAGTGCTGGCGTTCGTAGGCTTCGATCAGCGTCGCCAGAACATCGAACCGGTCCGCTTCGGGCGTGCCTTCCTCCGGCTCGTGATCGAAGTACCGCCCGATCTCGGAGAGAGCCCAGGCGTGATCGGCTTCGTTTCTAATGGGACGAATGTTCATTGACTGTCTCCGGGTCGATTTTGTCATACTCCGCGTGTGTTCCCACGAACTTCACCAGAACCCGGCGATATCGGTAGGACACGTGCACGATGAGCCGGAACTTGTTGCCACCGACATCGAAGATTGCCCGGTTGTCCGCAACGAAATCGACATTGGCACCAAATCGAGATTTGACGTCCTTCGGTCCAATCCATGAGGCACTTTCCACGACGGAGAGCCACACGCGCAACGGCTTTTCTGCCGCCGGATGCCGTTGCCAGAAGGCCCGCAAGGTGGAGCGCGACAGAACCTGCATGAGGCCAATCTAAGCATGTAACCAATTTGGTTGCAAGAAGTGGTTCGAGCGATCGGTTTGCACTGCAGCAAATTCTCGCTAAGGATAAGCGACTTCCTTCTTCAGCGCCGCCGGAGACCGCCTCGTGATCAAGAAGATCCTCGTCGCCAACCGTTCCGAAATCGCGATCCGCATCTTCCGAGCCGCCAATGAACTCGACATCCGCACCGTCGCCATCTGGGCGGAAGAGGACAAGTACTCGCTGCACCGCTTCAAGGCGGATGAATCCTACCCGATCGGCCGCGGACCGCACCTTCCGAAGGACATGGGTCCGATCGAAAGCTACCTGTCGATCGACGAGGTGATCCGGGTTGCGAAACTGTCGGGCGCGGACGCCATCCATCCCGGATACGGCCTTCTTTCGGAGAGCCCCGAATTCGCCGACGCCTGCGCGGCGAACGGCATCGTCTTCATCGGTCCGAAGCCGGAAACGATGCGCCGCCTGGGCAACAAGGTCGCCGCGCGCAACCTTGCCATCGAGATCGGCGTGCCGGTCGTCCCGGCAACCGGACCGCTGCCGGACGATCCCGAGGCGATCAAGGCGCTGGCCGCCGACGTCGGATATCCCGTCATGCTCAAGGCTTCCTGGGGCGGCGGCGGTCGCGGCATGCGCTCGATCCGCTCCGAGGCCGACCTCCTGCGCGAGGTGACCGAGGGCAAGCGCGAAGCCAAGGCCGCCTTCGGGAAGGACGAGGTCTACCTGGAAAAGCTCATCGAGCGCGCGCGCCACGTCGAGGTGCAGGTGCTGGGCGACACGCATGGAAACGCCGTGCATCTGTTCGAGCGCGATTGCTCCATCCAGCGGCGCAACCAGAAAGTCGTCGAGCGCGCGCCGGCCCCCTACCTCTCGCAGGAACTGCGCAACGAACTGTGCGGCTATGCCCTGAAACTTGCCAAGGACACCGCCTACATCGGCGCCGGTACGGTGGAGTTCCTCCAGGACGCCGATACCGGCAAGTTCTACTTCATCGAGGTCAACCCGCGCATCCAGGTCGAGCACACGGTCACAGAGGAAGTGACGGGCATCGACATCGTCAAGGCGCAGATCCACATCCTCGACGGCTTCGCCATCGGCACGCCGGAATCTGGGGTTCCCGCGCAAGCCGACATCAAGCTCAACGGTCACGCGCTCCAGTGCCGTATCACCACGGAAGACCCCGAGCAGAACTTCATCCCCGACTACGGCCGCATCACCGCCTACCGCGGCGCTACCGGCTTCGGCATCCGTCTCGACGGCGGCACGGCCTATTCCGGCGCCGTCATCACCCGCTTCTACGATCCGTTGCTTGAGAAGGTCACGGCCTGGGCGCCCACCGCGGACGAGGCACGCAAACGCATGGACCGCGCCCTGCGCGAATTCCGCATCCGCGGCGTGGCGACCAACCTCACCTTCCTGGAAGCGATCATCAGCCACCCGGATTTCCGCGACAATGCGTATACGACCCGCTTCATCGATACCACGCCGGAGCTCTTCACGCAGGTGAAGCGGCGCGACCGCGCGACCAAGCTCGTCAACTACCTCGCAGACGTCACCGTCAATGGCCATCCCGAAGCACGCGGACGGCCGCGCCCCAACCCGGATGCCGCGGCCCCCGTCGTGCCGTTCGTCGGCGGCGAGGTTCCCGACGGGAGCAAGCAGCTGCTCGACCGCCTCGGCCCGCAGAAGTTCGCGGCGTGGATGCGCCAGCAACAGCGCGTGCTCATCACCGATACGACAATGCGCGACGGCCACCAGTCGCTGCTGGCCACGCGCATGCGGACATACGACATCGGCCGGATCGCCGGCGCCTATGCGCGCGCGCTGCCGCAGCTCCTGTCGCTCGAATGCTGGGGCGGCGCCACGTTCGACGTCGCCATGCGCTTTCTCACCGAGGATCCCTGGGAGCGGCTGGACGAGGTGCGCAAGGGCGCGCCGAACCTGCTCCTCCAGATGCTGCTACGCGGCGCCAACGGCGTCGGCTACACCAACTATCCCGACAACGTCGTCCGGCATTTCGTCAGGCAGGCGGCGGCGGGGGGCATCGACCTCTTCCGCGTCTTCGACTGCCTGAACTGGGTCGAGAACATGCGCGTCGCCATGGACGCGGTGGTCGGGGAAGGCAAGCTCTGCGAGGCGACCATCTGCTATACGGGCGACATATTGGACCCGGCCCGATCCAAGTACGACCTCAAATACTATGCCGCGCTGGCCAAGGAGCTGGAGGCGGCGGGCGCCCACATCATTGCGGTCAAGGACATGGCCGGGTTGCTGAAGCCCGGCGCCGCGCGCGTGCTCTTCAAAGCGTTGCGCGAGGAGACCGCGCTGCCGATCCATTTCCATACGCACGACACGTCCGGCATTTCCGCCGCCACCGTGCTCGCGGCGATCGAAAGCGGTGTGGACGCCGTTGACACCGCGATGGACGCATTGTCGGGCAATACCTCGCAGCCCTGTCTCGGCTCGATCGTCGAGGCGCTCAAGGGAAGCGACCGCGATCCGGGGCTCGACCCGGCCTGGATCCGCAGGATTTCCTTCTACTGGGAGGCGGTGCGCAACCAGTACGCCGCCTTCGAGAGCGATCTCAAGGGACCGGCCTCGGAGGTCTATTTGCACGAGATGCCGGGCGGCCAGTTCACCAATCTGAAGGAGCAGGCCCGCTCGCTTGGCCTGGAGACGCGGTGGCACGAGGTGGCGCAGGCCTATCACGACGTGAACCTGATGTTCGGCGACATTGTCAAGGTGACGCCGTCATCCAAGGTGGTCGGCGACATGGCGCTGATGATGGTGAGCCAGGACCTGACGGTGGCCGACGTGGAGAATCCGGGCAGAGACATCGCCTTCCCGGATTCTGTCGTCTCCATGCTGCGCGGCGATCTGGGACAGTCGCCGGGCGGTTGGCCGGAGGCTTTGCAGAGGAAGGCGCTGAAGGGCGAGAAGCCGATCACGGTGCGTCCCGGATCGCTGCTGAAGCCGGCCGACCTTCCCGCCGTACGCGCCGATGTGGAAGAGAAGGTCGGCCGCGAGATCAGCGAGTTCGAATTCGCCTCATCGCTCATGTATCCGAAGGTGTTCGCCGATTTCGCCGCCGCACAGGAGGCCTACGGCCCCGTCAGCGTACTGCCCACGCCGACCTACTTCTACGGAATGTCACCCGAGGAGGAGATCTTCGTCGACATCGAGCGCGGCAAGACGCTGGTGATCCGCTGCCTTGCCGTCGGCGAACCGGACGAGAAGGGGATGGTCACGGTCTTCTTCGAACTCAACGGCCAGCCGCGCCGCGTGAAGGTGCCGGACCGGGCCCATGGCGCCTCGAACGGCAAGGCGCGGCGCAAGGCTGAGCCCGGCAACGACCTGCATGTGGGGGCGCCGATGCCGGGGGTGGTGTCGACGCTCGCGGTCGCGGCGGGCCAGGAGGTTAAGGCCGGCGACGTGCTCTTGTCGATCGAAGCGATGAAGATGGAGACGGCGCTGCACGCCGAACGCGACGGAAAGATCGCCGAAGTTCTGGTGCATGCCGGAGACCAGATCGACGCCAAGGACCTGCTGGTCGCCTACGCCGAATGAATCGGGCCGCCCGAGGCGGACCCGATTGTTCGGTGATCGCGAGCGACGGCCGGTCAGCCGTCGATCTGCTTCGCCATGATGGCGATCGCCTGTTGGTACACGGTCGCGGCGTTCCAGCCCTGGATGGCGCGGTAGTTTGGCTGCCCCGGCTGGTAGCCGGCGCCCGGCCGCCAGCCGTGGGCACGCAGGAAATTCGCGGTCGAGGCCAGTGCGTCGGCGGTCGAGCCGACCAGGTCGATGCGCCCGTTGCCGTCGCCGTCGACCCCGTAGCGCAGGATGCTGCCCGGCAGGAACTGCGTCTGGCCGAGTTCGCCGTGCTTGGCGCCGACCGAATTCGCCGACACCACGCCGCGATCCACGAGTTCCAGGGCCGCGAGCAGATGGCCGGTGAAGAAATCGGACCGTCGGCAATCATAGGCGAGCGTGGCGGTCGCCGAGATCAGGTTGGTATCGCCCATGAAGCCGCCAAAGGCCGTCTCCATGCCCCAGATGGCGATCAGCGGGCCAGCCGGAACGCCATGGCGCGCCTCGAGGTTGGCGAAAAGCTTCGCGTTCTGCGCCTTCAGCTTCTTGCCCTTGGCAACGATGGTCGTGGCGCCGCGAACCTGCATGAACTTCTCGAGCGAGTACTTGAAGCTCTTCTGGCCGCGATCGGCATTGATCGTGCCCTGCGAATAGCGGGCGCCCTGTAAAGCCGCCAGTCCGCGCTGCCCGACCCCGGCCCTGGCGGCCTCCGCTGCCATCTGCTGTTTCCAGTTGTCGAAGCCCGCAGACGTATTGCCGCAAGTGGCTGCGTTCGCAGCCCCCGTCGCCAGTCCCAGCGCCAGGAGCGCTGCCGCGAAAATTCCGCCTTTCGGCATCTATGCCATCTCCATCTCTCGCAAGATGCACGTAGCCAGGTCGCGCCCAGCGCGGTGCATCCGATGATAATATCGGTGCGGAATCTCGTTAGCCCATTCCCGCACGTGCGCCATTGGCACACAATCACGTCCAATCTTTGTCATATCGAAACGGGAATGGCGAGATGGGCGATGTCGACGTGGTTATCGTGGGAGCGGGCTCGGCGGGCCTTTCGGCCGCGAAGGTATTGAGGGCCGCGGGAAGGAGTTTCACCGTCGTCGAGGCCATGGACAGGATCGGCGGCCGGGCCTGGACGACGAGCAACGATTTCGGCGTTCCGTTCGACATCGGCTGCGCCTGGCTTCACGCAGCCGACCGCAACCCCTACTACGCCGATGCCCAGGCGGCGAACTGGACGCTCTATCATCACGACATGAACCTCGACCACCTCTACTACGGCAAGCGCAAGGCGAGCGAAGAGGAAGAGGCCGAGGTACGGAAAGCGGATGGCATCCTCGCGGACCTCCTGGAAAGCCACTCCTCCGACGACGACCGGCTGTCCTCGCTCCTGGCGAAGGGGCACGCGGTGCGGGCGGCGGCCACCTTCTCCGGGCCGATGGATTTCGGCAAGGACGACGACGAGATATCGATCGCGGACTTCCGCGCGGCGGCCGATCTCGACCCGAACTACTTCACCAGGGAGGGGTTCGGCGCGCTGGTGGCGCATTTCGGCGCGGACGTGCCGGTGACGCTTTCGGCGCCGGCCCACAAGATCCGCTGGGACCTGCCCGGAGTGGCGGTCGAAACCGGCAAGGGTACCATCCGCGCGAAGGCGGTTATCGTGACGGCCTCGCCCGCCGTTCTGGCCTACGAGGAGATCGAATTCGACCCGATATTGCCCGACCTCTACGAGGAGGCGTTCTTCGACCTGCCGATGGGCATGCTCACCAAGATCCCGATCGAGATCAAGGGCACGAGGCTCGGCCTGTCCGCCTTCGACGATCTCCTGATCGAGCGACACGCGCGCCACGACATATTCTTCCTGTGCTTTCCCTTCGACCTCGACCTGATGGTGGGTTTCGTTGGCGGCGATTTCGCCTGGGAAATGTCAGTGGCGGGACAGGCGGCGGGCGTCGATTTCGTTGTCGACCGGCTTTGCGGCATCTTCGGCAGCGACGTGAAGAAGCATGTCGGACGATCCATGATGACAAATTGGGGCGCCGAGAAGTACGTCCGCGGCGCCTACGCGGCGGCGCGGCCCGGCAAAGCCAGGGCTCGCGAGACGCTGTCGCGGCCCGTCGCAGACCGCATCTGGTTCGCAGGCGAACACCTTGCGGGACCGCTGATCCAGACCTGCGGCGGAGCGCGGCTGTCGGGCGAGGCGGTCGCGCGCGAGGTCCTGAAAACGCTGGGCTGAGTTCCTTTCGCCGCCGGGCAAGACCGTCCTGACGAATTCCGTGGGTTCCGCGCGCAGTGGAAATCACCTCTTCGGTGGCCGTTTTGACCACGTCCGTCTTGCACAGGCGCCGCACCCGGCGCTATGGTTAACGAATTATGAAGACCAAGCTGACCATCGACATCCGCCGTGCCGAGGAAAAGGACGCCTCGGCGATCGCGGACGTGCATATGGAAGCCTGGCTCGGCGCCTATTCGGGCATCATCCCGCACCGTGCCCTGACCAAGATGGTGAACCGGCGCGGCAGCGCATGGTGGCGCAACGCGATCCGGCGCGCCTCGGCCATCCTGGTCGTCGAGATCGGCGACGTCGTCGCCGGCTATGCCACGATGGGTCGCAACCGGGCACGCGAACTACCGCAGCAGGGCGAGATCTACGAACTTTACCTGCGACCGGAATATCAGGGCGTCGGTCTCGGGACGCGCCTGTTCGACGCGGCGCGCGAGAAGTTGGCCCGTCACGGGCTGAAGGGCCTCGTGGTATGGGCGCTGGAGGAAAACGACGGCGCGCTTTCCTTCTACCAGGGCACCGGCGGGCGCGACGTCGCCGAAGGCATCGAGGTTTTCGACCAGAAGGCTCTCAAGAAGGTCGCCTTCGTCTGGGAATGAGCCCGGCCGCCGCGGGCCGGCGATCGAAATCGTTGCGGTCCGCCAGCTTGCGCTGCACTGCACAAAAGGCTATGCGCCTGCGCATTCCCCTGGAGTCCGCACCATGCGCATAGAAGCCATCTCGATCGGCAACAATCCGCCCGAAGACGTCAACGTCATCATCGAAGTGCCGGTCGGCGGACAGCCGATCAAGTATGAGATGGACAAGAAGGCGGGCACGCTGGTCGTCGACCGTTTCCTCTACACGCCGATGACCTATCCGGGCAACTACGGCTTCGTGCCCCACACGCTGTCGGGCGACGGCGATCCGATCGACGTGCTGGTCTGCAACACGCGCGAGCTCATTCCCGGCTGCGTCATCAACGTGCGGCCGATCGGCGTGCTGATCATGGAAGACAATGCGGGCCAGGACGAAAAGGTGATCGCGGTCCCCTCCGCGCACCTGACGCGCCGCTACGAGAAGGTGTTCAACTACACCGACCTGCCGGAGATCACGCTGCAGCAGGTCGAGCATTTCTTCGAGCACTACAAGGATCTGGAGCCCGGCAAGTGGGTGAAGATCGGCGGCTGGCACGATGCGCAGACGGCGAAGAACATGATCGTCGAGGCGATCGAGCGCGCGAAGACCGCGGCCTGAGGGGCGCGGCGCTCAGTTCGCAGTCCGGTTGAAGGAGGGGACAGGCACGGTCCCCTGCTCGATCGTCGGCTGGTCGGCATCGCAGACGAAATCGCGCACCACGTTGTCGGCGATATGGCGTGCCTTCTCGTTGGCGTTGTCGTTTCCGGTCGCGACCACGTAGCCGACGGCGCAGCCCTCCCGCTCTGCGGGTTGACCGACTTTGGCGACAACCAGGACTTCGATCTGCTCGTCGCCACCCTCCGGGTCGCTGACGAACCAGCGATGGATGGTGGCGAACGGGATCTGGTGCTCGCCCGCGGTCTCGATGCGCCATTCCACCGTCGGCCCTGTGGAATTGAAAGCGTCGAAGCTTTCCCAGGCGGGGGCGAGGTCGCCGCCCGGCGCGAAGCCGTAGAAGAGGGATTCCCGCGCGTCGCCGTAGTAGAGGAAAACGGGATAGCCCCGGTATCCGTCGCACACCATGTTCGCCCAGTCGCCGCCGTCGTCCGCAGAGGCGGCCGCGAAGGTGGTGCAGGTCGTATCCGCGTCGATCTTGGTGTAGGCGCTGACGATGCCATCCGCCGCCGCCGGCATGGCGCCGAGAAACAGGCCGGCGAGCGCACCTGCACATCCTGCCATTCGTGCGACCATTGGACGTTCCTCCCTTCCTGCGTTTGCCGAAGACTATTCGGGAACGGAGATGTTGAGAAGCGGGACCGCCCCTCTCCTCAGGGCGTGCCGGCCAACGCTTCCAGCTTGCGGACGATTTCGTGGACGTCGCCGATGACCCGCAGCGTTTTCAGGCGCGCGCTGGCGCCGCTGGAGACCGTGACCTGCCCCTTGGGGATTCCCAGCGCATGCGCCAGCAGCTTCTCGAGCGCCTTGTTCGCGGCACCCTTCTCGGGTGCAGCGCGCACCCGCGCCTTCAGATGCGCACGCCCGTCAGCCGTCTCCTCGACACCTTCGATCGCATCGGCCCCACCGCGCGGCGTCAGGCGCACGAAGACGTCGACGCTTTCTGATGCGGAGCGGAAGAAATCAGGCAAGGCGCCTCAGATGACGGCGGGAGCGACGGTCGTCAGGATGAACTGCCGGACGAAGAACAGAATGAGGAGCAGGATGATCGGCGAGATGTCGATGCCGCCGAGATCGGGAAGGATGCGCCGGATGGGCCGCAGCGCCGGTTCGGTGACGCGGAACAGGAAATCTCCGATCGTGGCCACGAACTGGTTGCGGCCGTTGATCACGTTGAATGCGAAAAGCCAGGAGAAGATCGCGGATGCGATGATCATCCACCAGTAGATGTCGATCGCGAGGACGAGGGTCTGGATAAGCGCAACCATGCCGAACTCCGTGATTTGCCGTGATGTAGACACTGCGCGGCGTCCGGGCAAGTCCGCAGTCCATCCTCCACTTCTTGCGGCAAACCGCTTCGCATTGACTTTTCCCGGCAAACAGCGCTAGAAGCGGCGCGTTTTCGGAGCAGACAATGCGCGGCCTCACCATGGCTCTTCTTTCGATCGGCGAGACCGGCTGGTTTTCCGGCGGCGATCGCACGCGCAGCGTTTCCACCACGAAAAAATCCCCGGCCAAAACGACCGCCACCGCGGTCTGACCACCCTCGGCCTGCTCGCCCTCTCCCGGGTCCGGCCCGGGGAGAAGCCCGCGGGGCCAGCGGGCGCCATCCAAGCCAGGCAGCGGAGAGGGACAGGAGTTCAAGACATGGGTTTCAAGATCGCAGTCGCCGGCGCGACCGGCAATGTAGGCCGCGAGATGCTCAACATCCTCGAGGAGCGCGGCTTTCCCGCCGACGAGGTGGTGGCGCTCGCCTCCCGCCGCTCGTTCGGCACCGAAGTGTCCTACGGCGACCGGACGCTGAAGGTGAAGACGCTCGACACCTACGACTTCTCTGACACCGACATCTGCCTGATGTCGGCCGGCGGCAACGTCTCCAAGGAGCATTCGCCGCGCATCGGCAGGCAGGGCTGCGTGGTGATCGACAACTCCTCGGCTTGGCGCTACGACCAGGACGTCCCGCTGATCGTTCCGGAGGTCAATCCGGATGCCATCGACGGCTTCACCCGCAAGAACATCATCGCCAACCCGAACTGCTCGACCGCGCAGTTGGTGGTGGCGCTGAAGCCGCTGCATGAAGCCGCGAAGATCACGCGCGTGGTCGTGTCGACGTATCAGTCCGTCTCCGGCGCGGGCAAGGACGGCATGGATGAACTGTTCACGCAGACCCGCGCCGTCTACGTCGCCGATCCGGTGGAATCGAAGAAGTTCACCAAGCGCATCGCCTTCAACGTCATCCCGCACATCGACGTCTTCATGGAGGACGGCTACACGAAGGAAGAGTGGAAGATGATGGCGGAAACGAAGAAGATCCTCGACCCGAAGATCAAGCTCACCGCGACCTGCGTGCGCGTGCCGGTCTTCATCGGCCACTCCGAGGCAGTCAACGTCGAGTTCGAGAGGCCGATCTCCGCCGAGGAGGCACGCGACATCCTGCGCGACGCCCCGGGCTGCCTCGTGATCGACAAGCGCGAGGACGGCGGCTACATCACCCCGCTGGAATCGGCGGGCGAGGACGCGACCTACATCTCGCGCATCCGCGAGGACATCACAGTCGAGAACGGGCTGTCGATGTGGGTGGTTTCCGACAACCTGCGCAAGGGCGCGGCGCTCAACGCCATCCAGATCGCCGAACTGCTGGTCGCGCGCGGCCTGATCCAGCCGAAGAAGCAAGCCGCCTGACGCCGGGCCACCCGCGCTGTCATAACATCAGCCAGGGCGACTGCCGGACATGGCAGTCGCGCGGCCCCAAGGTTCATTGTATTTCCGATTGATTCCCACGTACGATCCACCCCAAGATTGAACGATCAAGCCATCGTTCTTCTTGGTGGGAGGAGAGAGAGGGATGTCGTTCAGTCACGTCGATGACGTCTTGGTAGACCGTATCTATGAGGCGTCTCTCATTCCGGAGCAGTGGCCGCAGGTGCTTCGGGATTTCGCACGAATGGCAGGCGCGCAGGAAGCGGCACTCCTTGCGGCGGATAGCGAAGGTTCGAAACTGATCGGTTCGTCACCGGCGGTCGACGAAATCGCAGCGAAGGTCTTCAGCTATCCCGCGGGAATTGAACGAACCCGTCGCCTCGTGGCCCTGCGTCATCCGGGTTTCGTCACCGATCGCGACGTGTTCACGCACGAGGAAATCCTGAACGAACCCATGTTCGCCGACTATCTGATACCGAGCGGTTACGGACGAGGAATAGCAACGGCGATATGCGTTCCCAACGGAGACACGATCGTCCTCCATGCCGAGGGAAACTATCACGACGGTCCTTTCGATTCCCGAACGGTCCAGGCGCTCGACGCCCTTCGGCCGCATATGGCGCGGGCGTCGCTCCTTTCGGCGCGACTGGGGATAGAGCGGGCGCGCGCCGCGGCTGAAGCGCTCGCGGCGGTCGGCCTGCCTGCAGCCGTGCTCGGGCACGGCGGCCGCACGCTCGCCGCCAACGACTTGCTCGTCGCCCTCATGCCGCATGTCGTCCAGGATCGGTCCGCTCGCATGACGCTGACCGATCCGAGCGCGGACGCGCTCCTCCGGACAGCCATCGAAGCTGTCGGCCGATCATCGGGTCTATACGCGGTGCGATCCATCCCCATCCGGGCCACCGATGAGCACCCGCCGGTCGTGATCCATCTGGTTCCGGTGAGGGGCGCCGCTCACGATGTATTTGCTGCGTCCAGCGCCGTCCTGCTGGCGACGCCCGTGGTGCCGAAGGAGGTTCCCGGCGCGAACGTCCTGCAGGCGCTTTTCGATCTCACTCCCGCCGAGGCGAAGGTGGCGCAAGCCATCGGCAATGGGGAGACCACGGCGGGCATTGCCGCTTCCAACGGCGCATCACTCAACACCGTTCGCAACCAGCTCGCTGCCGTGCTGGCGAAATCCGGGCTGCACCGGCAGTCGGATCTTGTCGGATTGCTCCGGGGAGTGGGGCTGGATCCGGTCTTCAAGCCCTCGTAGCAGGCCCTCGAGGCGGCAGCCGGGATGCGGCCTTGGTGCCTGCCACGGTGCCCTTCGTCGCCCGCAAGAGGACGGCACGGGACCGTCCGCGGCTTCGGCAACGCAAAGGGCGGCGGACCGGATGGCCGCCGCCCGATCTCCGCGCCGGACGCCCGCGTCAGGACGCGGCGGCTTCGCTCTCGGTACGCTCGGCGGCGAGCTTCGCGGCGGCTTCTTCCTCGGCCTTCTTCAGGAAGGCGGCGCGCTCCTGCGCCTTCTTGCCCGGCTCGGCCTTGTTGGGGTTGCTGCGCGCCGGGCGCTTGGCGATGCCGGCCTGGTCGAGGAAGCGCAGCACGCGATCCGTCGGCAGGGCGCCATGGGAAAGCCAGTGCTTTACGCGCTCCTCGTCGATCTTCACGCGGTCGCCGTCCTTCGGCAGCATCGGGTTCCACGCGCCGATCGCCTCGATGAAGCGGCCGTCGCGCGGGCTGCGCACGTCGGCGACGACGATGTGGTAGTAGGGACGCTTCTTGGAGCCCGCGCGGGCCAGTCTGATCTTCAGTGCCATTTCCGTTTCTCCTGATGTCTCACTGATGGTGTGGCCTGATCCGGCCGGTTCTCACGCGCCCGCCGGGGCGCTTTCCTTCTCGCTGCCGTTGGCGGCAGCAATCGCTTCGTGGTGGCGGATCACTTCCTTCACGATGAAGTTCAGGAATTTCTCCGCGAAATCCGGGTCGAGATGCGCATCCTTCGCCAGCCGCCGCAGACGCTCGATCTGCTGCTGCTCGCGCGCGGGATCGGCTGGCGGAAGGCCATGTTCGGCCTTGAGCACACCTACTGCCTTGGTGCAGCGGAAGCGCTCGGCCAGCATGTGGATCAGCGCCGCGTCGATGTTGTCGATCGAGGCGCGGTAGCCGGCCAGGATCTCCTTCGCGTGCTGGGTGTCGGCAGTATCGGTCAAGTCCACCCTCCCGCTCACTTCTTCTTCGGGAGGCCGGGCAGGCCGCCACCCATGCCGGGCAGACGCGGACCGCCGGGCAGTCCCGGAAGACCGCCGCCCGGCAGACCGCCGAGGCCCTTGGGGAGACCGCCGCCCATGCCGGCGGCCTCGGCCTGCCTGCGCAATTGCTCGAGCTGTCCGGGGTCCATCTTCGACAGGTCCGGCATGCCGCCCATGCCGGGCATCATGCCGCCGAGGCCCATCTTCTGGGCCATGCCGCCCATCAGGCCTCGCATCATGCCGCCGCCTTTGCCCTTGCCGCCCATGGCCTTCATCATGTCGGCCATCTGGCGGTGCATCTTCAGGAGCTTGTTGATCGCGGCCGCGTCCGTGCCGGAACCGGCGGCGATGCGCTTCTTGCGGCTGTGCTTGAGCAAGTCGGGATTTCCGCGCTCGGCCTTGGTCATCGAGCCGATGATAGCGAGCTGCTGCTTGAACATCTTGTCGTCGAAGCCGGCGGAGGCCATCTGGTCCTTCATCTTGCCCATGCCCGGCATCATTCCCATGATGCCGCCCATGCCGCCCATCGACTGCATCTGACGGAGCTGGTCGGCGAGGTCGTTCAGGTCGAACTTGCCCGACTGCATCTTCTTGGCCATCGCCGCGGCCTTTTCCGCGTCGATGGTCTCGGCCGCCTTCTCGACCAGTGAGACGATGTCGCCCATGCCGAGGATGCGGTCGGCGATGCGCTTGGGATGGAACTCCTCCAGCGCATCCATCTTCTCGCC
>CATMOC010000018.1 GCA_950071955.1 uncultured Mesorhizobium sp.
GCGACCTTCCAGAAGCTGCCCTTCTCCACCTCCGTCAACTCCAGCGTGCCCAGCGCGCCCGCGTCGAGGCTCACCATCACCGCGTCGTGCTTGGTCAGCGCCGCCTCCACCCAGAGCCCGAGACCGCCGATGGCGTCGAGGCTGGTGGAGAAGTCGAACCCCACCACCTCCACCTCGGGGTAGCCCAACTCCACGGTCACCGGGATCTGCATCCCCGCCAAGGCCGGGCCCACCAGGCCGAGGAACTCGTCGAAGCCGGTCTCATGCGCGATTTCACCGATCTTGCCGAAAAGGAGGGCTGGAAGGATTTCATCCGCCCGGTGAGCCTGCTCGACGGCTGCACCGTCGACGGCAAGATCTACTGCGTGCCGATCAACATCCATTCCTGGCAGTGGCTCTGGCTGTCCCACAAGGCTTTCGAGGATGCCGGCGTGCCGGTGCCCACCAACTGGGACGAGTTCGTCGCCGCCGCGCCCGCTCTCGAGAAGGCCGGCAAGGTCCCGCTCGCCATCGGCGGCCAGCCCTGGCAGAGGACGGGCGTCTTCAACGTGCTGATACCCGCCATCGCCGGCAAGGAGACCTTCCTCAAGGTCTACCAGGACAAGGACGCCGAGGCAGCCGCGGGACCCGAGATCGCCAAGGTCTTCAAGGCGGCCGACGACGCGCGCAAGATGGCGGCCAATTCGAACGTGCAGGACTGGAACCAGGCTACCAATCTCGTCATCACCGGCCAGGCCGGCGGACAGATCATGGGAGACTGGGCGCAGGGCGAGTTCCAGGTCGCGGGCCAGGTCGCCGGCAAGGACTATTCCTGCCTGCCCGGGCTCGGCGTCAACGAACTGATCTCGGTCGGCGGCGACGCCTTCTACTTCCCCGTCCTGGACGATCCGGAAAAGACGGCGGCGCAGGAGGTGCTCGCCTCGAGCATGCTCAGCCCCGAGACGCAGGTAGCGTTCAACCTCAAGAAGGGTTCGGTCCCGGTGCGCGGCGATGTCGACCTTGCCGCCGCCAACGACTGCATGAAGAAGGGCCTCGCGATCCTGGCCGAGGAGAACACGATCCCCGATCCGCCGCGGCTCAACACCGAGGACACGAACAACCAGCTGAACGACCTGTTCGTCGAGTTCTTCGCCACCCCGTCGATGACACCGGAAGAAGCGCAGAAGCGCTACGCCGCGATCATCGAAAGCGCCGACTGAGCTCCCGAGGCTCGACCTTCCCGCCGCCGGGTCCGCGCGACCCCGCGGCGGGGCTTCCTCGCCCCTGCCGCCGGACGACGAGCATGCCGACCGAAGCGACCAGACGCCCCAACACGCTCTTCCGCAACCTCAACGCCAAGATCGCTTCCCTGCCGATGATCCTCACGGCGCTGGTGGTCTTCGTCGGCGGCACCATCTGGACGATCACCTACTCCTTCACCAATTCGCGCCTCCTGCCGCGGCTGAACTTCATCGGCCTCGATCAGTACGAACGGCTCTGGAGCACGCCGCGCTGGATCGCCTCGATCCAGAATCTCGTTATCTACGGCAGTCTGTCGCTGATCTTCTCGTTGCTGATCGGCTTCGTGCTCGCCGCGCTGCTCGACCAGAAGATCCGCTTCGAGAACACCTTCCGCAGCATCATCCTCTACCCCTTCGCGCTGTCCTTCATCGTCACCGGCCTGGTATGGCAGTGGCTGCTCAACCCGGACTTCGGCGTGCAGCATCTCGTGCGCACGCTCGGCTGGGAAAGCTTCACCTTCAATCCGCTCTACGACCAGTCGATCGTCATCTACGGAATCCTCATCGCCGGTCTGTGGCAGGGCACGGGCCTCGTCATGTGCCTGATGCTGGCAGGCTTGCGTGGCATCGACGAGGATATCTGGAAAGCCGCGCGGGTGGACGGCATCCCGATGTGGAAGACGTATATCTTCATCGTCATCCCGATGATGCGCCCGGTCTTCGTCACGACGCTCGTCATCATCGCGAGCGGCATCGTGCGCATCTACGACCTCGTGGTCGCGCAGACGTCGGGCGGTCCCGGCCACGCCTCGGAGGTGCCGGCCAAATACGTCTACGACTACATGTTCGCCGCGCAGAATCTCGGCCAGGGCTTTGCCGCTTCGACCATGATGCTCTTGACGGTCGCCATCGTCGTCGTGCCCTGGGCTTACCTCGAATTCGGCGGGAGGCGCCGCCATGGCTGACGTGCGTACCGCCTCCGTCGGACAGGTCGAGCCGCGGATCGCAGGCCATGACGAAGCCTGGGGTCCCCGGCCCAGGCGAATTTTCTCGCGCCGCAACATCGTCCTCTACGGCGCGCTCGTGATCGTCTCGCTCTATTACCTGATGCCGCTCTACGTCATGATCGTCACCTCGCTGAAGACGATGCCGGAGATCCGCCTAGGCAACGTCTTCGCGCCGCCGGTAGAGATCACGTTCGAGCCGTGGGTTAAGGCGTGGTCGACGGCATGCACCGGTCTCAATTGCGACGGCCTGTCGCGCGGCTTCTGGAACTCGGTGCGGATCACCATCCCCAGTGTGATCATCTCGATCGCCATCGCCTCGGTGAACGGCTACGCGCTGGCCAACTGGCGCTTCAAGGGCGGCAACACGTTCTTCACCATCCTCATCGTCGGCGCCTTCATCCCCTACCAGGTGATGATCTATCCGATCGTCATCATCCTGCGCGAAATGGGCGTCTACGGCACGCTGACCGGACTGATCATCGTGCACACCATCTTCGGCATGCCGATCAACACGCTGCTTTTCCGCAACTATTTCAGCTCGTTGCCGGAAGAGCTGTTCAAGGCGGCGCGCGTGGACGGCGCCGGGTTCTGGGGCATCTACTTCCGCATCATGCTGCCGATGAGCCTGCCGATCTTCGTGGTCTCGATGATCATCCAGGTCACCGGCATCTGGAACGACTTCCTGTTCGGGGTGGTCTACACCAAGCCCGACACCTACCCGATGACGGTCCAGCTCAACAACATCGTCAATTCCGTGCAGGGCGTGAAGGAGTACAACGTCAACATGGCGGCCACCATCCTCACCGGACTCGTGCCGCTGGTCATCTACTTCATCTCTGGCAAGCTGTTCGTGCGCGGCATCGCCGCGGGCGCGGTGAAGGGCTGATCGATGACCAGCGTTCTCGTCAGGGATCTCTCCCTCAATTTCGGCGCGGTCGAGGTGCTGAAATCGCTCAACCTCGAGGTCGCGGAAGGCGAGTTCCTCGTCCTGCTCGGTCCGTCCGGCTGCGGCAAGTCGACCTTGCTCAACTGCATCGCCGGCCTGCTCGACGTGTCCGCCGGCCAGATCTTCATCAACGGCAAGAACGTCACCTGGAACGAACCCAAGGACCGCGGCATCGGCATGGTGTTCCAGTCCTACGCGCTCTACCCGCAGATGACGGTCGAGGGGAACCTCTCCTTCGGTCTGAAGAACGCGCGGCTGCCGCGCGACGAGATCGCCCGGCGCATCGCCCGGGCGGCGGAGATCCTCCAGATCGAGCCGCTGTTGCAGCGCAAGCCAGCGGCCCTTTCCGGCGGACAGAGGCAGCGCGTCGCGATCGGCCGGGCGCTGGTGCGCGACGTCGACGTCTTCCTGTTCGACGAGCCGCTGTCGAACCTCGACGCCAAGCTGCGCTCGGAACTGCGCATCGAGATCAAGCGTCTGCACCAGAAGCTCGCCAACACGATGATCTACGTTACCCACGACCAGATCGAGGCGCTGACGCTGGCCGACCGGATTGCCGTCATGAAGGGCGGCATCATCCAGCAGTTCGATTCGCCCAAGACCATCTACAACCGGCCGGTCAACCGCTTCGTGGCTGATTTCATCGGCTCGCCGGGCATGAACTTCATCGAGGGCGAACTGGAGACGCGAGACGGCGCTCCCTGGTTTGTCGCGGGCGATTTTCGCGCGCCCGTTTCCAATTACCCGTTCGACGGCAAGGGCTTCCGGCAAGGCCCGGCCTCCTTCGGCATCCGCCCGGAGCATGTGGGGGTGAACACCGGCGATGGATGGCCGTTCTCGGCCCGGGTGCCGGTCGAGGTGGTCGAGCCGATGGGGTCCGACACGCTGGTCTGGACGCGACTCGGCGGCCAGAGCTTCACCATGCGTGTCACCTCCGAGCGGTCGCCCCGCACGGGCGAGACCGTCACGATCGGCTTCGATCCGCTCAATGCCTCTCTCTTCGACACAGAGACTGGCGAAAGGCTCTGACGTTCAAACATCATCGATACCGGGAAGAATTCCATGGACTGGTCTTTTCAGCTCTACAGCGCGCGCAATTTCCAGCCGTGGGACGGCGTCCTGAAGCTGCTCGCGGACAGCGGGTACAGCCAGGTCGAAGGCTTCGGAGGCGTCTATTCCGACCCACCCGCCTTCCGCGCCGAGATGGACAGGAACGGCCTTTCGATGCCGACCGGCCATTTCGCGATCGACGCGCTGGAGAACGATTTCGACGGCGTGCGCCGCACCGCCGATGCGCTCGGCGTCAGGACGCTGATCTGCCCATTCCTCGTGCCGGACAAGCGGCCGGCGGACGCGGCCGGCTGGCGCGGCTTCGGCGAGCGGCTGGCGCGTGCGGGCGAGAAGGCGGGCAAGGCCGGATACGGCTTCGCCTGGCACAACCACGATTTCGAGTTCAGAGCGCTGGCCGACGGTTCCCTGCCGCAGGACCTCATCTTCTCCGCCGCGCCGGACCTTGGCTGGGAGATCGACATCGCCTGGGTGGTGCGCGGTGGCGCGGACCCTTCCGAATGGATTGACCGCTACGGCTCCAGGATCTCCGCCGTCCATGTGAAGGACATCGCCAAGGCCGGGGAGGGGACCGGGGAGGACGGCTGGGCCGATGTCGGCCATGGCACGATCGACTGGGCTGGGCTGATGGCGCAACTGCGCGCGAAGACGTCCGCCCGCTTCTTCATCATGGAACACGACAATCCCAGCGACATCGGGCGCTTCGCCCGGCGTTCGATCGAATCCGCCAGGACTTATTAGGAGCGAGACATCATGGCGAAGAAGCTGGGGATCGGTATCGTCGGCTGCGGCAACATTTCCGCCGCCTATCTGCGGCTCGGGCCGCTCTTCCGCGGCATCGAGATGCGCGCCTGCGCCGACATCGACATGGCGGCGGCAAGGACGCGTGCCTCGGAGTTCGGCGTGAGAGCCTCGACCGTGGACGACCTCATGGCGGCCGACGACGTCGACATCGTCGTCAACCTCACCATTCCGGCGGCGCACTACGAGATCTCGCGCCGCGCGCTGGAGGCGGGCAAGCACGTCTACTCGGAAAAACCCTTCGTGCTCTCGGTCGCCGAGGGGCTCGACCTGAAGAAGATCGCGGCGAGGAAGAACCTGCGCATCGGCTCCGCGCCCGACACCTTTCTGGGCGGCGCGCACCAGTTGGCCCGCCATGTCGTCGATTCGGGCCTCGTCGGCCGCATCACCAGCGGCACCTGCTTCGTGATGAGCCACGGCATGGAGCACTGGCACCCGAACCCGGACTTCTTCTTCAAAATCGGCGGCGGTCCGATCCTCGACATCGGGCCCTACTACATCGCCAACCTCATCCAGCTCATCGGGCCGGTGCGGAGGGTGGCGGCGCTCTCTTCCATTCCGGCGAAGGAGCGCACCATCACCTCGCAACCGCGCGCCGGCGAGAAGATTTCGGTGGAGACACCCACGACGATTCTCGCGCTCTTGCACTTCGAGAACGGCGCGGTGATCAGCCTCAACGCCAGCTGGGACGTCTGGGTGCACAACCATTCCCCGATCGAACTCTACGGCGAGGAAGGCTCGCTCTTCGTGCCCGATCCGAACTTCTTCGGCGGCGAGGTCCGCTACACCACCAAGGACAAGCCGGTGAAGAAGGCGCCCAAGTGGGAGCATCCCTTCTCGGTGCACAATCAGGAACACCCGCGGGGGCCGCTCGCCAACTACCGGACCTCGGGACTGGCCGACATGGCGGTCGCGATCCGCGAGGGACGGCCGCACCGTTGCTCGCTCGAAGCATCGCTGCACGCCATCGAGGTGATGACATCGATCCTGAAGTCGGGCGAGACGGGCAAGTTCATCGAGATGAAGACGACCTGCGAGCGTCCGGAAGCGCTGCCGCCGAAGGAAGCCCGCGCCCTGCTGGCGCAGAAACCCCAGAAGGTCGCGCGCGCCGCGGCCTGAGCGTCGCGCCGTCCATCCTCCCGCGACTGCACCTTGCGCCCGGTCGGCCCAATCGCCGCACCGGGCGCAGTCTTGTTGGCGGGCGGAGTGCGACCTGCTAGAAGCGGCGCGTCCTCAGGATCGGACGGTCGCAGGCGTGACGGCACTTCGCAAGGCATCGGGTGGGTGGACGGCGCATCTCGCGCTCATCCTTCTGCTCGTCCAGCTCTTCGCGACGGGCTTCACCGCTGCCAGCCACGCCGCCGCGCCGCAGCTCGACGCGTTTGGCAACGTGCTCTGCCTTTCGGGCGAGCCGGGCGACGCGCCGGACGGCGGCCATGGCATCCTCCCCGGATGCTGCACCTTCGGCTGCAATCAGGCCGCTTCGGCACCGGCAGTTCCGCAGCACGACACGGTCGCGCTCGCGCCGCGGCCAGTGACAAGTGTCGCCGTCCTTCTCCCCGAAACCCGCCATCCGCTTCCCGGCCGCCTGACGCATCCCGGCAGTCCCCGAGCGCCACCGTCCGCAGTGTAATCGTCCGCTCCGGTAGAACCGGAGCGTTCCATTCCTGACCGATCACCCCGCGCGAGCGGGGATTACAGCCCGTTTCGGAGACCCATCATGTCCGCTTTCATCCGCGCATCCGCGCTTGCCTTCCTCCGCCGCACGCACGCGGCCGGTTTCGTCGCGGCGACTTCCCTGTCGCTGTTCGCATTCATCTCGATAGCCAGCGCGCACGAGTTCAAGTCCGGCGATCTCGTCATCCAGCATCCGTGGTCACGCGCCGCACCGTCCGGTGCCAAGGTCGCGGGGGGCTATTTCGTGATCCGCAACGATGGATCGGAGCCGGACCGGCTGCTCGCAGTCTCCGCCGAGATCGCCGGCCGGACCGAGATCCACGAGATGTCGGTCGACGACAAGGGGGTGATGACGATGCGTCCCGTCGAAGGCGCTCTCGAAATTCCCGCGGGTGGCGCCCTCGAACTGAAGCCCGGCTCGTTCCATCTGATGTTCATGGACCTTCACTCTCTCCCGAAGGCGGATGAGCGTTTCGCGGGAACGCTGACCTTTGAAAAGGCCGGCGATGTCGCGGTCGAGTTCACGGTCGAAGCCATCGGCGGTGCCATGAACCACGACGAGAATGGATCGAAGATGAAGATGAAATGATCCGCCGCGTCGGCGGATCGGTGGCGCGGCGGTCCCAGGGCCGCCGCAGCGCCTGACTGTCCCGGCAAAACGCTCCATGTTGACATAAAGATATCCTTATGTGACTATCCGTCCGTTCCGGAAACAGCATGAGAGTATCTGCCCCATGGCCTTCAGCCTCGACGCGCTCTTCGGCCCCGTCGCTCCAAAGTCCGACGGATCCGAAATACGGGCCGCGCTGAACGCGGCGGCGCGGGAACGCATCCTTGTTCTCGACGGCGCGATGGGAACCGAAATCCAGGCGCTCGAATATGGGGAAGACCATTTTCGCGGCGAGCGCTTCGACGGCTGCGCCTGCCATCAGCAAGGCAACAACGACCTCCTGATCCTCAGCCAGCCGGCGGCGATCGAGGAGATCCACTACCGCTACGCCATCGCCGGCGCCGACATCATCGAGACCAACACCTTTTCCTCCACGCGCATCGCGCAGAAAGACTACGGCATGGAGGAGGTGGTCTACGATCTGAACCGCGACGGCGCGCGGCTCGCCAAGCGCGCGGCGATCCGCGCCGAGCAGGAAGACGGCCGGCGCCGCTTCGTCGCCGGCGCGCTCGGGCCGACCAACCGCACCGCGTCCATCTCGCCGGACGTGAACAATCCGGGCTACCGCGCGGTCACCTTCGACGACCTGCGCCTCGCCTATGGCGAACAGCTTCGCGGCCTGATCGACGGCGGCGCGGATCTCATCCTGATCGAGACCATCTTCGACACGTTGAACGCCAAGGCTGCGATCTTTGCCTGCAACGAAGTGTTCGAGGAGAAGGGCGTCGACTTGCCCGTCATGATCTCCGGGACGATCACCGACCTGTCCGGCCGCACGCTTTCGGGCCAGACGCCGACCGCCTTCTGGCACTCGGTGCGCCATGCACGCCCCGTGTCCATCGGCCTGAACTGTGCGCTGGGCGCCGCCGCCATGCGGCCCCACCTGGCCGAGATTTCCGGTGTCGCCGACACGCTTACCTGCGCATACCCGAATGCCGGACTGCCGAACGAGTTCGGCCAGTACGACGAGAGTCCGGAATTCATGGCCGAGCAGATCGAGGGTTTCGCGCGCGAGGGGCTGGTCAACATCGTCGGCGGCTGCTGCGGGTCCACGCCGGAACACATCCGCGCGATCGCCGAGGCGGTCTCGAAATATCCGCCGCGCGCGATCCCGCAGGTCACGCCGCTGATGCGGCTCTCCGGCCTCGAGCCGTTCACGCTCACGGACGACATCCCCTTCGTCAACGTCGGCGAGCGTACCAACGTCACCGGCTCGGCGAAATTCCGCAAGCTGATCACCGCCGGCGACTATGCGGCTGCGCTCGACGTGGCGCGCGACCAAGTGGAGAACGGCGCCCAGATCATCGACGTCAACATGGACGAGGGCCTGATCGATTCGCAGAAGGCGATGGTCGAGTTCCTGAACCTGATCGCCGCCGAGCCCGACATCGCCAAGGTGCCGGTGATGATCGACAGCTCCAAGTGGGAGATCATCGAGGCCGGCCTGAAATGCGTGCAGGGCAAGCCCGTCGTCAATTCGATCTCCATGAAGGAAGGCGAGGAGGCGTTCCTCAGGCAGGCGAAGCTCTGCCGCGCCTATGGCGCCGCAGTCGTCGTCATGGCCTTCGACGAGAAGGGCCAGGCCGACACGAAGGACCGCAAGGTCGAAATCTCGAAGCGTGCCTACAAGCTGCTGACCGAGACGGCGGGCATGGCGGCCGAAGACATCATCTTCGACCCCAACATCTTCGCGGTGGCGACCGGCATCGAGGAGCACGACAATTACGGCCACGACTTCATCGAGGCCGCGCGCGAGATCACTGCCTACCTGCCCGGCGTCCACATCTCGGGCGGTGTCTCGAACCTCTCCTTTTCCTTCCGCGGCAACGAGCCTGTCCGCGAGGCCATGCACGCCGTCTTCCTGTACCACGCCATCCAGGCGGGCATGGACATGGGTATCGTCAACGCGGGCCAGCTTGCCGTCTACGAGACCATCGATCCGGAGCTGCGCGAGGCCTGCGAGGACGTGGTGCTGAACCGCACGCCGAAGGCCGGCGGAACGGCGACTGAGAACCTGCTCGAACTCGCCGAGCGCTACAAGGGTTCGGCTGGCAAGGAAGCCCGTGAGAAGGATCTGCGCTGGCGCGAGTGGCCGGTCGAGAAGCGGCTGGAACATGCGCTGGTCAACGGCATCACCGAATACATCGATGCCGACACCGAGGAAGCGCGGCAGAACGCCGAGCGCCCGCTGCACGTCATCGAAGGTCCGCTGATGGCCGGCATGAACGTGGTCGGCGACCTGTTCGGCTCGGGCAAGATGTTCCTGCCGCAGGTGGTGAAGTCGGCCCGCGTCATGAAGCAGGCGGTGGCTGTGCTCCTGCCCTACATGGAGGCGGAAAAGCTCGCCAATGGCGGCAGCGGCGAGCGCCAGAGCGCCGGCAAGGTTCTTATGGCGACCGTCAAGGGCGACGTCCACGACATCGGCAAGAACATCGTCGGGGTCGTGCTTGCCTGCAACAACTACGAGATCATCGACCTCGGCGTCATGGTGCCGTCGACGAAGATCCTGCAGACGGCGCGGGAGCAGAACGTCGACATCATCGGGCTGTCGGGTCTCATCACACCTTCGCTCGACGAGATGGCGCATGTCGCGGCCGAAATGGAGCGCGAGGGCTTCGACATCCCGCTGCTCATCGGCGGCGCGACCACCAGCCGGGTCCACACCGCGGTGAAGATTCACCCCCGCTACGATCGCGGCCAGGCCATCTACGTGACCGACGCCAGCCGCGCGGTCGGCGTGGTCTCCAGCCTGCTCTCGCCGGATGCGAAGGCGGGCTATGTCGAAACGGTGCGGGCCGAATACCGCAAGGTCGCGGACGCCCATGCGCGTTCGGAGGCCGAAAAGCAGCGGCTGCCGCTGGCCAGGGCGCGTGCCAACGCCCACCGGATCGACTGGTCGGGCTACGAGCCGCCGAAGCCGTCTTTCCTGGGCACCCGTGTCTTCGACGGCTGGGATCTCGCTGAACTCTCGCGCTACATTGACTGGACGCCCTTCTTCCAGACTTGGGAGATGAAGGGCCGCTACCCGAAGATCCTCGAGGACGAGAAGCAGGGCGCCGCCGCGCGCCAGCTCTTCGCGGACGCGCAGGACATGCTTGCCAAGATCATCGGGGAGAAGTGGTTCGCTCCCAAGGCGATCGTCGGCTTCTGGCCGGCCAACGCGGTCGGTGACGACGTCCGCCTCTTCACCGACGACGAGCGCTCGGCCGAACTCGCAACGCTCTTCACCCTGCGCCAGCAACTGACGAAGCGCGACGGCAAGGCCAACATGGCGCTGGCCGACTTCGTCGCGCCGGAGGCGAGCGGCAAGCCCGACTATGTCGGCGGCTTCGTCGTCACCGCCGGTTTTGAGGAGATTGCCATCGCCGAGCGCTTCGAACACGCAAACGACGACTATTCCTCGATCATGGTGAAGGCGCTGGCCGACCGCTTCGCCGAGGCTTTCGCCGAACGCATGCACGAGGTCGTTCGCAGGGAACTATGGGGTTACGCGCCCGACGAGGCGCTGGCGCCGGAAGAGCTGGTCGGCGAACCCTACCGCGGCATCCGCCCCGCGCCCGGCTATCCCGCGCAGCCCGACCACACCGAGAAGGAAACGCTCTTCCGGCTGCTCGACGCGGAGGCGCAGATCGGCGTGAAGCTCACCGAAAGCTACGCCATGTGGCCGGGTTCCTCCGTCTCGGGCCTCTACCTCTCGCATCCGGAAAGCTATTATTTCGGCGTCGCCAAGGTCGAGCGCGACCAGGTCGCGGATTATGCGCGCCGCAAGGGCATGGCGGTGGAAGAGGTCGAGCGCTGGCTCGGGCCCATCCTCAACTACGTGCCCACGGCTTTCGCCGAGGCAGCGGAGTAAATTCCGTTAGTTCGGATAGGGGATCGGCACTCCAGGAGGTGCTGCAGGGCCCTGAGGAAGGACGATAGGACCGATCGGTTCCGGGCGAGGCTTCTTCTTCGCGGCAGGCGGCTTGGTCGCGGGCGTGCTCGCCGGCTGTTTCTCCGGTGCCGCGAAGGCTGGCTGCCAGATCGAAGCGAAGGAGGCCATGAAGATGAACGTGATCATCCGGTGCATTCCGCAATCCTAGACCAATTCCGACTGGAAACACTATCCGTTGCCGCAATCGCCTGGGACCATCGACCTCGACGGATCGGGCGCGGCACTATGGACAGACGCTTGACGCCTGACTACGGATCGCCGAGCCAATCCAGTCCGGAGCCCGCATGAAGATCTTCGCCTACAAGCCCGGTCATGACGGCCATGTCGCCATGCTGGAGGACGGAAAACTCGCGTTCTCCATCGAGGCGGAGAAGGATTCCGGCCCTCGCTACGCGCCGATCACCCCCGAACTCCTTCTGCATGGCCTCGGGCTTTGCGGCGGCGTTCCCGACGTTCTCGCCGTCTCCGGCTGGATGGGCTCCTTCCGCCCCATGGGCGACCCGATCGGTTCGGGCTATTTCGGCCATGACGAGGAAAACATCATCGACCGGCCGCACCGCTTCATGGGCCGCGACATCCGCTACTTTTCCTCCTCGCACGAACGGTCGCACATCGTCGGCAGCTACGCCATGTCGCCCTTCCCGCAGGGGCAGGCCTGCTATGCGCTGGTGTGGGAAGGCGTGCTCGGCAGCTTCTACCGCATCGACGAAAATCTGCAGGTGACGAAGCTCGGCACGCCGACGAGCGGGCCGGGCCACAAATACGGTTTCCTCTATGGCCTCGGCGACCCGTCGTACCCGATCGACGCGCGCAAGAGCCGCCGCGAGGATGCCGGCAAGCTGATGGCGATTGCCGGCTACGGGCAGGCGTCGGCCGAGACGCCGCAGGAGCGCGCCCTGATCGAGCGTCTGATCGCGTGGGACGCCGTAACTGCCCCGTTGCGCAAGGCGGATTTCACCGACACGCCCTTCTGCAACATCGGGCTGGAGACTGCGGAATTCCGCAATCTGGCCCGCCGTTTCCAGGACGCGGTCTTCGCGCGTTTCCTCGATTTCGCGAAGGCCGAGATGCCCGACGGCCTGCCGCTGCTGGTCTCCGGCGGCTGCGGGCTGAACTGCGACTGGAACAGCGAATGGAAGGGGTCGGGCCTGTTCGCCGACGTATTCGTCCAGCCCTGCACCAACGATTCCGGCTCGGCGATCGGCACGGCGGCCGACGCGCAGTTCCGCCTCACCGGTGACGCCAAGATCGAATGGACCGCCTATGCCGGCGAGGCCTTCGTCCACGACGAGGCCGACCTCTCCGGTTTCGAGGCCGTGCCGATGCGGGAGGCGGAGATCGCCGAAAGGCTAGCGGACGGCGCGGTGCTCGCCTGGGTGCAGGGCCGCTACGAGATCGGCCCGCGGGCGCTCGGAAACCGCTCGCTGATCGCCGCCCCCTTCACCAGCGAAATGCACACGCGCCTCAATGCCATCAAGAAGCGGGAGGGTTTCCGGCCGATCGCGCCGATCCTGCTCGAGGACGAGATGGACCGGCTGTTCGAGAACCACGGGCCGAGCCCGCATATGCTCTATTTCCAGCGCGTGAAGACCGACGCCATCAAGGCCGTGACGCATGTGGACGGCTCCGCGCGTGCGCAGACCGTGACGCGCGAGCAGAACCCCCAGATCCATGCGCTTCTCACCGAATTCAAGCGCGCCACGGGCTACGGCGTCCTGTGCAACACCTCGCTCAACTTCTCCGGCAAGGGCTTCATCAATCGCATGAGCGATCTCGTGCGCTACGCGAGGCAGACCGGTCTGGACGGCTTCGTCGTCGGCGACATGTTCTACCGCCGCACCTGATCAGCCGCTTGCCGCAACCGGCCCGTGTCGTCGGTTGCAGAAAATCCGGAAAACCCGCTAAGGTCGTTGCCGTCGAGGGCAGAAGCAGATCGCGCCGAAGCCAGCCGGCGCAACCGGGGAAGATGGGCTTCCCCGGCTGCGGCAACAGCCTTGCTCTCGAACGGAGGTGACGATCATGCGGCAAAAACCGTTGAGCGTCAGCTCCGAGATCAGGTGGACCCGGACTGGCTGGCTACTTGTCTTCCGGATCCGCTTGGTCTCGTAGGCGAACGGGGAGCGGGCGAAAGCTCGCTCTCCACCTCCGAATATAGTCGATCCGCATCTTTGCGGCAATGAGGGCTGCAACCGCCGCGGGTTCAGTGCTTTCCGGCACGACCACGGACCATAAGCACGTTCTCCGACGTTGCGGCCTGTCGATGATAGCCCTTCGCCGCGAGTTCGGCGAGGCAATCGCGCTCCCAGTGGTGCGAGAGCACGGTTTCGATGAGTATCGCCTTCGGCCAGAGGGTTTCCGGCGCGTGGTCGAACAGCGGCATCAGCGCGCGATCCTCAAAGCCCTCGACGTCGATCTTCAGGAGCTCGATCCTCGCAATCCCGAGGTCCGCCAGCGCCTGGCCCAACGGGGCGACCCCCACCGTTTCGATGCTTCGCACCGCCCCGGCGCCCTCCCGAAGGAGCGACGCGTGGCCGATGTTGCCGCCACCGTCGCTGAAGAGGTTCATCGAACCGGCTTCGGCAGCAATTGCGAGGTTCCGCGCGACGACGTTGCCGGCGCCGTTGGCCTGGAGGTTGAAGGCGAGCTTGCCGAAGGTGCGCGGATGGGGCTCGAAGGCGACGACGCGGGTGCCCGGGGCAACCGTTGGCGCCACCCAGAGCGAGTAGGTGCCGATGTTCGCACCGATGTCCACGAACATCTTGCCGGGACCGACGAAGGGCCGGATGAGCGCATGTTCATCCGCCTCGGGGAGCCGGCCGAGACCCAGAAGTACCCGGTCGTCCCGGTTTTCCGCCGGATATACCCGCATGTTCACGCCCTCGACGGTAACGTCGAACGGCCCGGGCCAGCGCCTGGCGAGAACCTTTCGCAGCCGTTTGCGCCAGCGGGTGGGGAAGGCCGACATCACCGTGAGCCGCCAGAGCATCCTGACGTACCATCCCGCCTGCAGCCGGCCGAATTCAGTGGTCGTGTCGAGCGGAGCCGGCGGGTGGGCCATGAAGCATTCGTCCTGATGGATGATGTCAGAGCGCGGCGGCAGCCGCCTTTCCGCTATCGTTCGCCGCCGCCTGGGAATCGTCGACCACCGAGCGAACCGAGCCGGCGATCGCCCGCTTCTGTTCCTCGGTCAGGTCGTCGGCCTTCTGCCCGTCTGCCAGCCGCACCGTCACCTCGCGATGCGCGAAGCGGATGCCCTCCCTGGCGAAGACCTCCCGGATGGCGGCGTAGACGACCTTTCGGGTCACGAACTGGTCGCCGGGACGGGTCATGAACTTGACCCGCACGATCATGGCCGAATCCTCCATCGAGTAGACGCCCTGCGATTTCAGCGGCTGCAGGAACAGGTGTCCGACCACGGGGTCTTCGAGCAACCGCTGGCCGATCTTCTTGACCAGCTTGCGCACCTTCTCGATGTCGGTGTCGTAGGTGAGGCGCAGCGGCAGCTTCATCATCACCCAGTCGCGCGAATAGTTGGTGAGCTGGTGGATCTCGCCGAACGGTACCGTGTGAACCGCGCCGAGGTGGTGACGCAGCTGGAAGGAGCGCATGGATATCTTCTCCACCACGCCCTTCACGGTGCCGATCTCGATGTACTCGCCCTTTCGGAACGCATCGTCGAGCAGGAAGAATGCGCCGGAGAAGATATCGCGGATCAGCGTCTGCGCGCCGAAACCGACCGCGATGCCGACCACGCCGGCGCCGGCGAAGAGCGGGCCGATGTCGACGCCGAGATTGGCGAGCACCACCATGGCGCCGATCGCCACCAGGAGGGTGACGATGACGTTGCGGAAGATCGGCAGTAGCGTCGCGATGCGCGACTGCCCCTTTCCGCTCTCGCCCTCGCCTTCGCCGGGATTGACCGCTCGGTCATCGAGCGTGCCGCCCTCCTCGATGATCTTGTGGTCGATGAAGCGGTTGACCGCCCGGTAGAGGGAGGCGGCGATGATGATGACCAGAAGAATGTCGAGTGATGAGGCGAACCAGTGCCCGCCCTCCCGGCCGAGGTCGGCGCCCCACAAGCGGGCCAGTTCGCCGACGCAGACCACGAGGATGGTGGCCTGGATGGCGTTCTGGAAAAACTCCTTGAATGCCGGGAAGTAGGGCTGGACCGTCGCGGCAGGGCGCGACAGCGGAGCCATGACCGTCATCTCGTCGCCGTCCTCCAGCATTTCGCGGACGTCCTCGTTCATCTCGGCCATCATCTCCTTGGCCGCCTCGGCGCGGCGCCACGCGCGCCGTTCCGCCTGTATCTTCAGGAGCTGGCGCCTGCGGTGGGAGGCAGCGCGGCGCTCGTAGATGATCTCGAGGAGGAAGGCGGCGATCGCGTAGGCGAAGACGCCGGCGACGAAGACCAGGATCGGCGCCAGGACCGGGACGTAGCCGCCCGGATGACCAAGGGCCAACCGCACCGAACTCACGAGCC
>CATMOC010000019.1 GCA_950071955.1 uncultured Mesorhizobium sp.
CGACGAAATGGGTTCGGCGACACCGTTCGCCGCGGCGCGCATGTGATCCTCGAGCACGCGCATCGGCTCGATCATGCGCCGGACCAGCAGGAAGCCGCCAAGCGAGAAGATCGCCGCCAGTACGCCGTTGGTGACAAGCAGCGTCGCCAGGATCTCGCGGCGTTCGGCAAAGATGTGCGAGGCGTCGAAGGCGGTGTGGATCGCACCGATCTTCTGGCCCTGGTAGACGAGGTCGCGATAGGCGAAACCCGTGTCCGCCTCCCGGTCGAAGGTCACCGTGCTCGCCCCGTAACGCGCGGCATAGGCCTCCGGAAGCTCCGAGAAGGACGGGATGCGCGTCGGATCGGTGGCCGCCAGAACCTTGCCGTCGGCACCGGTGACGACGGCCTCGATCGGCGACAGCGCCTGGTAGGACTTTTGCGACCGGTCGAGCGCGTCGAAGACTTCCCAGACGTCGCCGCGCAAGACGGCGGGCAGCACCGCCGCGGTCAATCCGTCGAGATAGCTGCCGGCGAGGCCGTCGATGAAGGCTTCCTGCGTGCGCGACAGGCGGTCGAGCACCCGTTCGGAGATCACCGCGCTGATCGTCACCATCAGCAGCGCCACCAGGATGGGCACGCGGTACGAGACCGGAATGGCGCGGAGGCGACCGAAGACCCTCATCCGAACCGCCTCACCGCATCGACCTTGGCGGCGATCGTGTCGAACAGGGCCGGCTCGGTGGCGACGAAGCCGTCGAGCCGCAGCAGCGCCAGGACCTTGCGGCCTTCCTCGTGACGGTCCATCCCCGTCAATGCGTCCTTGAGGCGGGCGAGGCGCGCGTCGCCGGCAAGCGCGCGGGCCGAGGCGACGGGCGGAAATCCCAGCCATTCGGAGCGGCGCACGATCCGCGTCTGGTCCACGAGGCCGGGCTCCATCTCGCGCATGACGTCCCAGACATAGCCGTCCACGCTGCCGGACTGGGCGAGACCCGACGCGACCGCGCGGATCACGTTGCGGTGGCCGTAGGTGTAGAAGCTGCGGGCGAAGAAGCCTTCCGGCTTCAGCCCGTTCTCGGCGAGTAGTGCGCGCGTGACGAGGAAGCCGGAGTTGGAGTCGGGATCGGAAAAGGCATGAATATCGCCCTTCAGGTCTTCCCACCGCTCGGTTTGCCTGTCGGCGGCGGCGATCAGATAGGACTGGTAGAGCGGCCTGCCGTGCCAAGACGGGGTGGCCACGAGATCGAGCTCCGACTTGAACTGCACGTAAGGATAGCCGCAGATCCACGCCGCATGGAGCTGGCCCGCGACGAGCAGCGCCGTGATTTCCTGATAGGTCCGACGGCTGACCAGTTCCACGGGTTCGCCGATCGCCTCGGTGAGATAGGCGCGCAAGAGCGCGAGCAGTTCGAGATCGTTCGACAGGAAGACCGGCGTCAGGCCGAACTTGAATCCCTCCTGCGCGGAGGCTCGCCCTGGCGCAAGCACGAGCGAAACGGCTGCGCCGCCGCACAGCGCAAGCGCCGAACGGCGGTCGAGACCCTGGCTCGTGGCTGGGTGCCGCGCGGTCACGTCATCGTTCCTCCCGCTGGATAGAATAGCGCCGCGGGGCGTCGAAATCGACCGGAATCCTGAATTTGCGGCTCCGTCCGGGTTTCCGGACCAACGGCGGCGCAGCATGTCCGGAAATCCGGACGCAGCTTTTTCGCACGTTCCGCAAGTGCCTGAATTTGCTCGTGTCGGCCGTTCCTCCCGGACTGGCACCCTCCTTGCAGCATCCCCTCGCGTACCCACTCGCGAACCAGGGAGGATGGAATGGATCGCTGCACCAAATTGGTCGATGTCGGCCGTCGACAGTTTCTGCGAGGCGGCGCACTTGCTGCCGCCGCTACCGCCACCGCCGTTGCGCTGCCAGCCGCGCCAGCAAAGGCGGCTGCTCTTGCGCGGGTCGACTATCCTTCCAACCGGCTTGGAAACGTCGCCGACCTCAAGCCGAACGAGCCGTTCGACGTGTCCTACCCGGACGAGAATGCGCCGGGCGTGCTCCTGAAGCTCGGCACCCCCGTCGAGGGCGGCGCCGGCCCGGACGGCGACATCGTCGGCTTCTCGACCATCTGCCCGCACAAGGGATTTCCGCTCAACTACGTCGCCGCCGACCGCACGCTGAACTGCCCCGGCCACTATTCCCGCTTCGACTGCGAAGCCGGCGGCCAGCAGGTCTGGGGTCAGGCCACGCAGAACCTGCCGCAATACGCGCTGAGGGTGGACGAGAAGGGCGACATCTACGCCGAGGGCGTGGATGAGTTGCTCTACGGCCGCCTGTCGAACGTGCTCTGAGGGAGGGGAAAATGGCCTACAAGCGACAGATCGACCGCCTGCCGATCATTCCGGCTGATGCCAAGAAGCACAATGTCACCTGCCACTACTGCATCGTCGGATGCGGCTACCATGCCTACACCTGGCCGGTGAACAAGCAGGGCGGCACCGACGCCGCCGCCAACGCCTTCGGCGTGAACCTCGCCGAGCAGCAGCCGGCCGAGACCGACGCCTGGTATGCGCCGTCGATGTACAACATCGTCAAGCAGGACGGAAAGGACGTCCACCTCGTCATAAAGCCCGACCATGGCTGCGTGGTGAACTCCGGCCTGGGCTCCGTGCGCGGCGCGCGCATGGCGGAAAACCGCCGCTCCGACAAGACCGGCACCCAGCAGCAGCGTCTGACCGAGCCGATGGTGTGGCGCTACGGCACCTGGCAGCCGACCAGCTGGAACGACGCGCTCGACCTCGTTGCCCGCGTCACGGCCCGCGTCATCGACAAGGACGACGAGGACCACCTGTTCGTCTCGATGTTCGATCATGGCGGTTCGGCCGGCGGCTACGAGAACACCTGGGGCACGGGAAAACTCTATTTCGGCTCAATGAAGGTCAAGAACTGCCGCATCCACAACCGGCCGGCCTACAATTCCGAGGTCCACTCGACCCGCGACATGGGCATCGACGAACTGAACTACGCATACGAGGATTATACGCTCGCCGACACGATCATGCTTGTCGGCACCAACCCGCTGGAATGCCAGACCAATCTGTTCCTGAACCACATGGTTCCGGGCATGCGCAACGGCGCCAAGGTGATCATCGTCGATCCCCGCCGCACCGTGACCGCCAATGCGTGCGAGGTGGAAGCCGGCGCGGACAACGTGCTGCACCTGGCAATCAAGACCGGCACGGATCTCGCGCTGTTCAACACGCTGTTCACCTACATCGCCGACCAGGGCTGGGTGGACAAGGACTTCATCGCGGCCTCCACGCTCCAAGGCGACGTCGCTGTGCCGCAGGACGAGGCGCATCCGGCGGCGCTCGGCTCGTTCGAGATGGCGCGGGCGAAGTGCAAGATGTCGCTCGCCGAAGGCGCGTCGATCACCGGGCTTGCCGAGGCCGACATCGTCAAGGCTGCCGAGTGGATCGCCAAGCCGAACGAGGACGGCTCGCGCCGCAAGTGCGCCACGGGCTACGAGAAGGGCATCATCTGGGGCAACGACAACTACCGCGTCATCGGCGCGCTGGTGAACATCGGCCTGGCGACCGGCAATATCGGCCGGGAGGGCGGCGGCGTCTGCCGTCTCGGCGGCCACCAGGAAGGCTATTTCCGTCCCTCGGACGCGCATGTCGGGCGGCCCGCGCCCTACATCGACCAACTCATCATCGCTGGCCACGGCAAGGTGCATCACATCTGGGCCAACGACCACTACAAGACGACGCTCAACGCGACCGAGTTCAAGCGCGAATACAACCGCCGGACCAACATGGTGAAGGACGCCATGGACGCCCATGCGGGCGCGACGCGGGAGGAACTGGTCGAGGCCATTGTCGGCGCGATCAACGCGGGCGGGCTGTTCTCGGTCAACGTGGACATCATCCACAGCCAGATCGGCCAGGCCGCTCACGTCATCCTGCCGGCGGTCGAATCCGGCGAGATGAACCTGACCTCCATGAACGGCGAGCGCCGCATGCGGCTGGTCGAGAAATACATGGACGGTCCGGGCAACGCCAAGCCGGACTGCCTGATCGCGGCGGGGCTCGCCCAGAACCTCGAGCGGGTGCTGCGCGAGGAGGGCCGCGAGGCCTATGCCGACCAGTTCAAGGGCTACGACTGGAAGACCGAGGAAGACGCCTTCATGGACGGCTATCATTCCGGCAATCCGGAAGTGACCTACGACCGGTTGCGCGCCATGGGCAACAACGGCGTGCAGGAACCCGTCGTCGGCTTCGAGAACGGCCAGCTGGTCGGGACGAAGCGTCTCTACACCGACGGCAAGTTCACGCGGCACGGCCGCGAGGACGGCAAGGCGCTGTTCTGCGGCGGCGAATGGCGCGGGCTGCAGGCGCCCGGCAAGGCCTACCAGAGGGACAACTACGCGTTCCTCATCAACAACGGCCGCGCCAACGTCATCTGGCAGAACTGGTTCCTCGACAAGGCCAACGACTTCGTCTCCGACCGTTTCCCGATCCCCTATATCGAGATCAATCCGGAGGACATGGCCGAACTCGGGGTCAAGGCCGGCGACCTGGTCGAGGTCTTCAACGACGTCGGCGCCACGCAGGCGCTGGTCTATCCGACGCCGACCGCACGGCGGAAGGAGACCTTCATGGTGTTCGGCGCCCCCAACGGCGCGCAGGGCAACATCGTCAATGCCGGGACGAACGAACTCATCCTGCCCAACTACAAGCACACCTGGGCCAACATCCGGAAGATCTCCGATGCGCCGGCCTCGGCGGCGGATCTCTCATTCAAGTCGATGGAGTACAGCGCGGGCTGACCACCGCGCATCGCGCCGCCGGGCAACGGCCCGGCGGCGCCTTCAGCATCAGACCGGAGTGCATCGTGACGTCATCGACCATGACGGTCGTGGGGGCGGCAGCTTTTGTCTTCGTCGCATCCTTGGCCCACGCCCAGGACACCGAGGCCGGCAAGGGCGTCTTCAAGAAATGCGCCGCCTGCCATGCCACCGACACCACCACCAACAAGGTCGGCCCGCATCTCGGCGACGTTATCGGCCGAACGGCCGGCACCGTCGAAGGGTTCAACTACTCGAAGGCCATGAAGGACGCGGGCGCCGCCGGTCTCGTCTGGGACGAAGCGCATCTGACCGAATATCTCGCAGCACCCAAGGCGAAGGTGCCCGGCACGAAGATGGCCTTCGCCGGCATCAAGAAGCCGGACGAACTTGTCAATCTCGTCGCCTATCTGAAGACCCTGCCGGAGTCACCATGACCCTGACCGCCCTCGCTCTTCCGGATCATTGCGAAGCCGGCGCGACCGGGGCGGTCATTCCCGTCGACATCGCCGCCGCCAAGGCGACCTCGGCGGTGGTGCCGGTCGCAGAGACCGAAACGCTCGACCTGCTCGCCGCGATCGGCCGCGTGCTCGCGATGGACGTCGTCGCAAGCCTGAACCTGCCGCCGTTCGACGCCTCCGCGATGGACGGGTACGCGGTAAAGGCGGACGCCTTCGCGGGACAGGGTCCGTGGCGTCTCAAGGTGACGGGGCGCATCGCGGCAGGCGACACTCCCGCGCAATCCTCTGAAGGCTCGGTCCGCATCCTGACCGGCGCGCCGGTCCCGCAAGGATTCGACACCGTCGTCATGCAGGAGAAGTGCCGCATCGACGGCGACGTCATCGTCATCGACCAGAGGCCGCGTACGGGCCAGAACGTGCGGATCGCCGGAGAGGACGTGCGCCGGTGCGAGCCTCTGCTGGAAGCCGGCGAGACTCTGAAACCCCAGCACCTCGCGCTCCTCGCCGGTCAGGGCATGGCGGGGATCGAGGTTCGCCGGAAGATCCGCGTGGGGCTGATCTCCACCGGCAACGAACTGCGTGAGCCGGGCCAGCCGCTTCATCCCGGGCAGATCTTCAACTCGAACCGCGTGATGCTGCGCGCCAGTCTCGATGCGTGCCGCTGGGCCGAGGTTCTCGATTTCGGCATCGTCCCCGACACGCGCGAGGCGATCGCCGCGGCCCTGGCTGGGGCGGCCACGAAATGCGACGCAATCATCACCACGGGCGGCGTTTCGGCCGGGGAGGAAGACCACGTCACCTGGGCCGTAGGCTCCGGCGGCGGCATGCTCGACGTCATGAAGGTCGCAATGCGGCCCGGCAAGCCGGTGAAGGTCGGGAAGCTTGGCGGAGCGCTCTTCCTCGGCCTTCCCGGCAATCCCAACGCCACGCTCGTCACCTTCCGCATGATCGCGCTACCGGCCCTGCGCAGGCTGTCGGGCCTGTCGCACACCGCGCCGACCTGGACGCAGGCCGTCGCCGATTTCACCTACGAGAAACGTCCCGACCGCACGGAATTCGTGCCGGTGCGCCTCGGCGCCGCAGGTTCGGACGGATTGTCGCGTGTCACCATGCTCGGCCGCGGCTCCTCGGCCAGCCTGCGGGCGATCTCGCGGGCGGACGGAATAGCGCTGCTTCCACCGGGCGTGGACCGCGTCGAGCCAGGGATGCGTGTCGTCTTCGAGGCGATCTGAGCCGCCTTGATCATGTCCAACGATGCACGCTGCCCCTGCTCGCCGCCGCGCGGCTAGGGCTACGATCGACGGCGCAAGGTTGCGTCTGCGGTCCCTGCCCTACTCGGCTGCCTCTCCGACGTGCCGTGCCTTGTGCAGCCGCTCGAACAGGCGCGCGACCGCCTCGGCTCCCGGATCGTTGATGCCCGCGAGGCGGTCCTGCGAGATGTAGCTGGCACGGCCGGCCTTCGCCTTCTTCATCGACCCCGTCGCGTCGGCGCCCTTTCGGGCCGCCAGGGCCGCCGCGCCGAGCCCCTCGGGGAGTGCGGCCAGCGCCGGCATCAGGGCGTCGACCATGGTGCGGTCGCCGGGTCCTGCGCCACCCACTTGGCGTATCCGGTCGAGCCCTGCGGCGAGAGCAGCGATCCAGTCCTTGCCGCCGGCCGAGGCATCGCCGGCCGCGGTGAAGAAGATCGCGAGCAGCACGCCCGAGGAACCGCCCATCGTCTGGCTCAACTCCATGCCGACCGCCCGGTAGAGCTGGGTGAGGTCGGCAAGCGGCAGCCGGTCGAGCGCGGCGACCAGCGCGCGCGCCGCGGTGGCGAGCGTCGAGCCCGTATCGCCGTCGCCGGCCCGCGCGTCGAGCGCGTTGAGATCCGCCTCCGCTGCGATCAGGATGTCGCAGCAGGTCTTGATCAGGTCACGCTTTGTCGCGTTGGCCGACGGCATCGGCTGGATGGGTGTCAGCCCGTCCGGCAGCGGGAGGATTTCCACCCTGCCAAACGAGGCGAGCCCCGGCCACGCCCAAGGCACCACGGGCGCCAGCAGCGCCGTCTCGGCTTCCTTCGACAGCGGCAGCATGGAAAGCGAAAATCCCTGCATGTCGAGCGAGGTCATTATCGCCGCCGGCCCGACGATCCAGCGGATCTGTCCTGCAATGGACGAGCGCGCCAGTTCCTCGGCAAGCACCGACATTTCGAGATGCGTGGCGCCGCCGAGATTGTTCAGGAGCGCCACGTGCGGGCCGGGCTTCATGCGCGGCGCCAGCCGGCCGATGACGGCCTCCATCGCCTGCCGGGCATCCTTGAAGCTCACCTGCTCCGCGCCTGCCTCGCCATGGATGCCAAGGCCGAGTTCCGCGTGCCCCGGCCGAATGCGCTCGTCCTTCGGCGAACCGGGGATGGTGCAGGTGTCGAGCGACATGCCGATCGAGACGACGCCGTCGATGACGCGTTTGGCGGCGGCGGTCACGGCCTCCAGGTTCTCGCCGGCCTCGGCCAGGGCGCCCGCGATCTTGTGCACGAACAGCGTGCCGGCGACGCCGCGCGCCTGCGGAAGATCGGGCAGCGCCACGTCGTCGTCGACGATCACCATGTTGACGGAAAGCCCGAAGGCGCGGGCACGCTCGGCCGCCAGGCCGAAGTTCAGCCGGTCTCCGGTGTAGTTCTTCACGATCAGCAGGCAGCCTGCCTTGCCCGTGACGCTCAGGATGGCGGCGAGCACCGCGTCGACCGAGGGCGAGGCGAAGACGTCGCCGCAGACCGCCGCCGTCAGCATGCCCTGCCCGACGAAGCCAGCATGGGCGGGCTCGTGGCCGGAGCCGCCGCCCGATACGATCGCCACCTTCGACCTGTCCCAGTCCGTGCGCAGCACGACCTTGATGTGCGGATAGCCGTCGAGCCGGGCGAGCCGGCCACCAGAGCCGCGCAGCAGGCCGTCGATGGCCTCGACGACCAGGGCTTCCTTGCTGTTGATGAACTGCGTCATGCATCCCTCCTCAGATGACACGGTCGCCATGGGCGTCGAAGTAGAGCGGTTCCTGCGGCCTCAGCGAGATCACGTCGCCGCTCCGGAGCGGCGTGTGCGGATCGGCGAGCGTGACCAGCGGGTGGCCCTCGATGGCGAGGTGAAGCCGCGTCTGGTCGCCGAGATGCTCGACCCGCGTCACGCGGGCCTGCCGCCCCTCGCCTTCCCGGATGTGCTCGGGCCTCAGCCCGATCCATTGCGCACCCGCCGGCGCCGGTCCGAACAACCCGGCCGGCAGCGTGTTGATGCGCGGCTGGCCGAGACGGGTCGCCACGTAGACGCTGACCGGGTTCTCGTAGATCTCGCGCGGCGTGCCGAACTGGACCAGCCGGCCGGCATCGAGCACGCCGACATGCGTTGCCATGGTCATCGCCTCGATCTGGTCGTGCGTGACGTAGACGAGCGTCGAGCCGAGATCGGACTGGATGCGCTTCAGTTCGACGCGCAGATCGGCGCGCAGCTTGGCGTCGAGCGAACTCAGTGGTTCGTCCATCAGGAAGACCTGCGGCTTGCGCACCAGCGCGCGGCCGATCGAGACGCGCTGCATTTCGCCGCCGGAGAGCGCGGTCGCCTTGTTGTCGAGCTTGTGGGAGATCTGCAGCACCTCGGCCACCTCGGCGACACGGCGGGCGATCTGTGCCGGCGGCGTGTTCAGGATCGGCGATTTCAGCGGGAATTCGAGGTTCTGGCGCACCGTCAAATGCGGGTAGAGCGAATACTGCTGGAAGACCATGGCGACGTTGCGCTGCGCGGGGCTGTCCGCCAGCACGCTTCGCCCGTCGATCAGGATGTCGCCCGCGTCGGGTTGTTCCAGCCCGGCGATCAAGCGCAGCGTCGTCGTCTTGCCGGCACCCGTCGGGCCAAGCAGCACGACGAAGGCGCCGTCGGGCACCGAGAGGTCCATGCCGTCGACCGCCACCGTATCGCCGAACCGCTTGGAGACGGCCGTGAGGACGACCTCAGCCATGGGTTGTCTCCCTGACCTCGCGCCCGCGCACCGACTCGCGTTCCAGCGCGAGCGCGCGGCCGGTCTCGGCGTCGAACAGCGACAGCGTCTGCGTCACGAAGGAGAGGCCGACCCGCTCTCCCACCTTGACGGGATCCGAGGATGCGATGCGGGCCTTGAGGTCGCCGTTCGGCGTGTCGAGGGTGACGATCTGGGTCGTGCCGAGATATTCCACCGCGATCACATCGCCCCGGTAGGCGCCGTCGTCGCTCAGCCGGACGTGTTCGGGCCGTACGCCGAGCGCCGCCCGCGCGCCGCTCGTCGCCTCCCGGGTCTGCGGCACCGGAACCTCGACGCCCGAGAGCCGCACCGTCCGGGAGCCCGCCCGGACCTGTTCGTCGAAGCGCAGGAAGTTCATGGGCGGCGAGCCGATGAAGTCGGCCACGAACATGGTGGCCGGAAAATCGTAGATGTCCTGCGGCGTGCCCCACTGCTCGACCACGCCGCGGTTCATGACGACGATCTTGTCGCCCATCTGCATGGCTTCGAGCTGGTCGTGGGTCACGTAGACCGTCGTGGCGCCCATGCGGTCGTGCAGGGCGCGCAGTTCCTCGGCCATGCGCTCGCGGAACTCGGCGTCGAGCGCGCCGAGCGGCTCGTCCATCAGGAAGGCCTTCGGCTCGCGCACGATCGCGCGGCCGAGCGCCACACGCTGCCGGTCGCCGGACGACAGGCCCCCGACCGGCCGATCGAGGATATCCTCGATGCCGAGGATGCCGGCCGCCTCGCCCACGCGACGGCGGACCTCGGCGCGCGGCATGCCCTGGCTCACAAGCGGATAGGAGATGTTGCGCCGCACGTTCATGTGCGGATAGAGCGCAAACATCTGGAACACGAACGCGATGTCGCGGGCGCTCGCCGGCACTTGCGCCACGTCCTTGCCGTCCAGCAGGATCTGGCCCGACGTCGGAAGCTCCAGCCCCGCGATCATGCGCAGCGTCGTCGTCTTGCCGCAGCCCGAGGGGCCGAGCAGCATGAAGAACTCGCCGTCCTCGATGGTGAAATCGGATTCCCGCACCGCGACGAAGTCGCCGAATTCCTTGCGCAGGTTGCGGATGACGATTTGCGCCATCGGGCTACTCCGGAAAGTGGCTGACGATGATGAACGACACCGTGCCCACCAGCGTGACGAGGAAGGACCAGGAATAGGCCCACATGAAAAAGGGCTGCATCAGCATCACCACGCCGAGCCCGATCGTGATCGAAGCCGCCATTTCCCATGGTCCACGGACAAGAATCCTCTGTACCGGGAGAATGCGATAGCCCGCCTTCGGCCGCTCGCTTGCCGAAGCGGCATCGGGCAGCGGCACGGTATTTTCGGCGTCGCGTTCCGCCTGCGTCAGCGTGTCGTCTGTGGAGAATGGCTGTCTCATTTGCGCACCGCCCCGAAGGTGATGCCGCGCAGCAGGTGCTTTCGCAGCAGGATGGTGAACACCATCACCGGGATCAGGAACAGGGTGGTGCCGGCGGCGACCGCGGGCCAGTCCTTGCCGATGCCGATGATGGTCGGGATGAATGGGGGCGCGGTCTGGGCCGTGCCGGAGGTGAGCAGCACCGCGAAGGCGTATTCGTTCCACGAGAAGATCAGGCAGAAGATCGCGGTGGAGGCTATGCCCGTCGCGGCCTGCGGCAGCACGACCTTGTAGAAAGCCTGGAACCGCGAATAGCCGTCGATCAGCGCCGCCTCTTCGTATTCGCGCGGGATCTCGTCGATGAAGCCCTTCAGCAGCCAGACCGCGAGCGAGATGTTCACCGCAGTGTAGAGCAGGATCATGCCGAGATGGGTGTCGGACAGCCCAAGCGTGCGGAACATCAGGAATATGGGGATCGCCACGGCGATCGGCGGCATCATCCTGGTAGAGAGGATGAAGAACAGGAGGTCGTCCTTCAGCGGCACCTTGAAGCGGGAAAAGGCGTAGGCTGCGAGCGTGCCGAGGAAGATCGACAGAAACGTCGAACCGAAGCCGATGATGACCGAGTTCAGGAAGCGCTCGCCGAACCGGGACGGCCCCGAGATCACCATGTCGTACTGGCGCACGATGCCGTCGTACCAGGTCTGGGGCGGTCCCAGCGCCTCGAGCTGGTCCGGGTTCATGCGCGTTCGAGTGGTGAAGAGGTTGACGTAGCCCTCGAGCGTCGGCGTGAAGATCACCTTCGGCGGGTAGGCGATGGCGTCGCTGGGCGACTTGAAGCCGGTGGCGACGATCCAGAAAAGCGGGACCAGCGTCACGATCGTGTACCCGGCCACGAGCAAGCCCGCGATCCATTTCTGCCGCGGAGACGCCTCCGTGATGGAATATCCGCTCATCGCTGCTTCACCTTGTTCAGCGCCTTCACATAGATCGAGGCGAGGCCGAAGACGGTCACGAAGAGGATGATGGCGTAGGCCGACGAGTAGCCTGTCCGCCACTTCTCGAAGGCCTCGCGCTTGAGATTGATCGAGGTGAGTTCGGTGGTCGACCCCGGCCCGCCGCCGGTGAGCAGCGTCACCATGTCGAACATCTTGAAGTTCTCGATGCCGCGGAAGAGCACCGCCAGCATCAGGAACGGCAGCACCATGGGCACGGTGATGGTCCAGAACTGTCGCCAGGGCGAGGCGCGGTCGATGGCCGCGGCTTCGTAGATGTAGTCGGGAATCGACCGCAGTCCTGCCAGGCAGATCAGCATCACGAACGGCGTCCACATCCATGTGTCGACAATGACGATCGACCAGGGCGCCAGCGAGACGTCGCCGATCATCGAGAAGGACGATGGATCGATGCCGGTGAAGAAGGAGACCACGTAGTTGAACAGGCCGATCTGCGGCTGGTAGAGGAAGGTCCAGAAGTTCCCCACCACGGCGGGCGACAGCATCATGGGCAGCACGATGATCGTGGTCCACAGATCGTTGCCTTTGAACTTGCGGTTGATCAGCCAGGCGAGCGCGAAGCCGATCGCCACCTGCAGGACGATGGTCCAGATCAGGAAGTGCGCCGTCGCCTGCATCGACAGCCAGATGTCGCCATCGGTAAGGATGCGTGTGTAATTGCGGATGCCGACCCATTCGAGCTCGGCACCGGCGCGGTTGGCCCGGTAGTTGGTCAGGCTCAGCCGGATGGTCCAGACCAGCGGGAAGATGTTGATCGCCAGAAGCAGCGCAATCGTCGGGGTCACGAAGATCCAGGCCAGCGCCCGGTCCGACAGTCCGCGTGCGCGCGAGGCAATGGCTGGCGGAGTGGCGAAGGCGACGCGCTCGATTGGACTGTGGGTCATGTTCGTCTCTCTGCCCGGGCCGTCGGGTCCGCGCGCGGACCCGACGGTGTCCTCAGGACCTGAACTCAGGTCGTCCTGTCAGAGCTTGCCTTCATCCTCGAAGGTCTCGGTCCAGTCCGCCACGAGGCCGTCGAGCGCTTCCTGGGCGGTGCCCTGCCCGGCCACCACGTAGTCGTGGAAGCGCTTCTGCGTGTCCTGCAGGAGTGTGGCATAGGACGGCTCGGCCCAGAAGTCCTTCACGATCGCCATGGAGTCGAGGAAGGTCTGAGCATAGGGCTGGCTCTGCGGGAAGTCGGGCGCGAGCGTCACCGCCTTCAGGCAAGAGAAGCCGCCCATCGACCACCACTTGGCCTGCACGTCGGGCTGGGCGAACCACTTGATGTACTCCAGCGCCGCGTCCTGCTTGGTCGAGGCGGCGACGACCGATATCCCCTGCCCGCCGAGCTGGGCGAACTGGTCGCCGTCAGGCCCCGCCGGGTTGGCGAAATAGCCGGTCTTGCCACGGCCGACGTCCATGTCGGTCTCGAAGCCCGGCCAGGTGAAAGCGAAGTTCATCTGCAGCGCCACCTGGCCCGATTTGAAGGCGTCGATGCCCTCGGACATGTAGGTGTTGGACGTGCCCGGCGCGACGCAGCAATCATAGAGCGCCTTATAGTATTCGAGCCCTGCGACGGCCCCCGGACCGTTGACGTAGCCTTCCATATCGTAGGGCTTGTCGGGGTTCTCGTACTTGAAGCCAAACGAGTAGAGCACGTCCATCGCGCCCATCGTGATGCCTTCCGAGCCACGCTCGGTGTAGATCGAGGCGCCGTAGACGGTCTTGCCGTCGACTTCGCGCTTCTGGAAGAACTCGGCGATGTCCTTGAGCTCGGCGAAGGTCTTGGGCACCGCGAGGTCGCGGCCGTACTTCTCCTTGAAGGCGGTCTGGATTTCGGGGCGCTCGAACCAGTCCTTGCGGTAGGTCCAGCCGACAACGTCGCCAAAGGCGGGCAGCGCCCAGTAGTTCGGCGTGTTCTTTGGCCATTCGGCGTATCCGGTCACGGTCGCATCGATGAAATCGTCCATCTTGATGCCGTTGGCATCGAAGAAGTCGTTCAGCTTGACGTACCAGCCGTTCTCGGCGGCGCCGCCGATCCACTGGCTGTCGCCGATCATCAGGTCGCAGAGCTGTCCGCCCGAATTCAATTCATTGAGCATGCGGTCGGCGAAATTCGGCCACGGCACGAACTCGAAGCTCATCTTGTGGCCGGACTGCGCCTCGAAGTCCTTAGACAGTTCGACCAGGGCATTCGCCGGGTCCCAGGAGGCCCAGCAGAGGGTGAGGTCTTCGGCCTGCGCGGAATTCGCGGAGAGCGCGGCCGTAATCGAGATGGCAGCGACTGCCGCCAGATGGGCACGTTTCATGATGGATCCTCCCGAGTGGGTGCAAACGCAACGCCTACGACAGGGAGACTAGATGAGGTACGTACCTCATGTCAATCACGTTTCCGCAGCGGAACATTCTCCTCCCGTGCGGGCCGGGAATTCGGTCAGGAAAGATTCTCGCGGACGACGATCTCGATGCGTATGCGCTCCTGCCCCGGAACGATCCCGACGCCGTCGATCTTCGCCCGCAGGATACGCAGCGCGCTCCTCACGATATGGCCGACATCCTGGCTGACCACGGCATCGATATCGCCGCTTCGCAGGGCTTCGCGCGTCACGCTCGTCAGTTCGTGTGCGACGATCGTCAACTGCCGGGCGCGGTGATGGGCGCGCAGAACCTCGACGAGGGCGCGGCTGCCATGGCCGACCGAATAGACCCCCGTCAGGTCTGGGCGCGCATCGAGCACTTCGGAGACGACCCGGGCGGTGATGTCCTCGTCATCGTGGTTCTCCAGCGACGGCAGAACTTCGATCTCGGGGAAGCTCTCGGCCATTACCTGGTCGAAGCCGAGCCGCCGCTCGACGTTGTCGCGCGCCTGCATGGAACTGACGAGCACCATCACCGATCCGCCGCGTTTTCCATGGAATTTGCCCATCAGGAAGGCTGCCGTGCGCCCTCCGGCAATGTTGTCGATGCCGACGAAATGGTCGCGCTCGGTGTTCGGAAGGTCGGAAACGAGTGCCACGATGGGAACGCCGTCGCTCTTGAGGCGCAAGATGGCGTCGCGCACATGCGGCGTCTCCGGCGCGAAGATCGCGACGCCGTCGGTGTTGGCAGAATTGAGGGTGCGCAACGTACGCACCAGCGCGTGGGGATTGCCGGCGGGAAACGACAGCGTGCGGATTTCCGTCCGGTCCGCAGCCGAACTCCTCCCGGCTTCGGCGAGCGCATCGCGCAATGTCGCCACGAACAGTTCCGGCGCCTCGGGCAGGACGAAGGTAAGCCGGTACCGACGCTGCCGGGCGAGATTCGCCGCGGTGACGTCGCGCACATAGCCGAGCTGGTCGATGGCGGCATTGACGCGCTGGACCGTCTTCTCGGTAACGCCCGGGCGGGCGTTGAGAACACGGTCGACCGTGGCGAGGCTCACCCCCGCGGCCCTGGCGATGTCATTGACTGTCGGCCGCATCACAAACCACTCCAGAGTGGCCGAATATCGTGCGTCTCCTGAGGTACGTCAATCATGTCAGTTCTTTCCTCCGATCCGGCAAGCCTCCGGCTACGCGCCGCCTTGACGCCGGAAACTGGTCGGACCAAACTTCGGCCAAGAGCCCGGCAAGGGCTCGTGGGAGGAAAACATGACCGCGATCAGGCTCTACCGGGGCAGGTTCGGGCATTTCTCGTTCCTGAATGCGGCCAGCGATCTGGTGACACATGCCCATGCCGAAAGCCACATCATCATCTGGCTCGACGGCGAACCTGGGCGCATTCAAGTCGGCACCCGGAGCGTTGTGCTCGGACCTAGGACCGCGGTCGGCATCAACTCATTCGAGCCGCACAGCCACAGCTTCCCGGGCGGCGAGCCCGGCCTCTTCCTCGCGCTTTACATCGAGCCGGCCTGGGTGGCCGAACGCCTCGGCCTGCCCCACGGCGCGCCGATCTTCCGCCATCCGGCCATTCCGCTTGACAGCGAACTGCGTTCGATCGCTCTGGGCTTCTTCCGGCAGCTTGCGGACGGCGAGGAGCGGTTCGATCTGACGGCTGG
>CATMOC010000020.1 GCA_950071955.1 uncultured Mesorhizobium sp.
CGCCGAAGAGGCGCGCGCGGGACGTCCGCTGCACGACGTAGAACGACGTCGCGATCAGCGCATTGCCGCCGAAGGCGAAGATAACCGCCGAGGTGTGCAGCGGCCGCATGCGGCCGAAGTTGAACCAAGGTTCGATGTTCAGGTCGGGAAAGGCGAGCTGCAGGGCGACGACCACCCCGACCAGGAAGCCGACCACGCCCCAGAAGACGGTAGCGATGGCGCCGTAGCGCACGACGCCGTCCAGGTAATCGGTGCCGTTCGTCCTGAAGGGGATCGCGGCAGCCTCAGCCGTGGCGCGGGGCGAGAAGGACGTGTTGCGCATGAGCACGGCCGCGCTCACGACGAGGACGACCACGAGCACCCACATGTGTTGCTGGAAAAGGGTGTCGGTCGCAAAGGCCGCACCCAGCAGAGCCAGGAAGGCGAAGAGGCCTATCCCCACGATTTCTGCGCCGTATTTCATCTTTTTCCCCGCTCGCGCTCGTGAAAGTAAGTCCGGCGACTCTTGGTCGCTCGTGCGTCAGCTTTTCGCGCTTCGGCCCCCAGGGCGCTTTGATTCAGGTCAAGAACGGGGCCGGGGAGGTCTGGCACGATTCCTGAATTGGACCGTGCAGCAAGGGAATTCGCACTGGTGAACAAGAGATCGGCGGCGGAAGTATGCGAGCAGCCGGACATCTGTCCGATCGCTGGCGCATGCGGACGGGAAGGGGCCGTGCCATGCGTGGAAATGAACCGGGCGCACGAGCGGAAGCTCGGCATCTGCGACGCGCTGGAGGCGATCGCAGACGGACTGCCGTCAAGCATCGATCGATTCCGGTGCCTCGAGGTGGCGAGTTCGCTGGTGCCGCTGCTTCGCGAATGCCATCGCTATGAGGAAGAGATCGTCTATCCCGCCTTCGAGATCGGCGGCCCGGCCCGCGGCGCGGCAAGCACCGTGAAACGGCTGAGGGCGGAGCATGTCGAGGACGAATGCGCGGCCCAGGACCTCTCCGAGGCTTTGCTGGCGATCGGCCATGGCGAAGCGGTCAGCAATCCGGAAGCGCTCGGCTTCATGCTGCGCGCTTTCTTCGAGGGCGTGCGCCGCCACGTCGCGTTCGAGCAGGAACACGTCCTGCCGCTGATGCACCGGTCCGGGGCGAGCCATTGACAGGCATGGAAGCCGGTTCCGGCTTTCTGGACTTTGCCCGGTAGAGAGCTAGGCTGAGCCGGAACCTTTGGGCGACGGAGCCGTGAATTCGTGAGGATCGCTACGACGACCGCGCTGTCTGCGCTTCTGGCGGCCGTCGCCGCCGGATCGTCCGCCGAGCCGTTCGAACTTCCCGGCGAGTACCGGCCGTCGCCGCAACTCGCGGAGGGACTCTACGTCTGCCGGAACGATCGTACCATCAGCCACTCGCTCGATTTCTCGGCGAACGGAACTTACTCCATGCCTGAACTGTCTGCCGGCGGCGGCAATTTTCGGCTCGGCCCGGACGGGTCGTTCGAATGGCTGTCGGGACCTTTCGCCGCTTCCGAAGGCGACGCCGTGACCATCCGGGGAATGAACGCCAGGCGGGCGGCGGACCGCGAACCGGTCATCGTCCTGCTCTACGACATGCCCGGCGTGGAAAGCCACGACTACTGCTTCCGGGAAGGTTGAGGAGACTCGGGGGATCGCCTGGTCAGATGCCGGACCGCGCTTCCAGGCGGGCCATGTGGTCGATGACCACGTGCCGGTTGTTCTCGATCCTGATGACGCCGTCGGCACGCAGCCGCGTCAGTTGCCGGCTGACCGTCTCGATCGTGAGGCCGAGGAAATCGGCGATGTCGGCACGGGTAAGCGGCAGGTCGAAGCTGGCGCCCGGCCGGGTCCGCGCCGTCGGGTCGATGTTACGGGCGATGAGCAGCAGGAAGCTCGCGACCTTCTCGGCGGCGGTCTTGCGGCCAAGGGTGACCATCCAGTCGCGCGCCTCGTCGAGTTCCTTCAGCGTCTGGGTCAGAAGAAGATGCTCCAGGCCGGGGCTTTCCTTCATCATGCGTTCGATGGTCGCCTTCGGAAAGGAGCACAGAGCGACGTCGGTGGCGGCTTCCGCGTTGATCGCGCTTTCGGCCCTGAAGGGTCGCCCCAGGAAATCAGGGGCGAACTGGAGGCCAACGATCTGCTGGCGTCCGTCCGACAGGGTCTTCGTCAGCTTCACGACCCCGCCGAGCACGTTCGAATAGTGGTCGATCGTCTCCTGGTCCCCCACCAGTTCGGCGCCGGCTTCGATCTTCTGCTTCGAGGACGTCTTGGAGAGGCCGAGCAGCTGATCGGGCGACAGCGCGCCGCATATCCCCCGGTGGCGCGCCTCGCACGCTTCGCAGAGGGCGGGCACGCCCGAGGTATGAATGTCCTGCCTGTCAGCCATCTAACCGCAATCGCCGTTGCGCCCGTGTAGCGGAATTGCTCGCGCCAATCTCGCGCCAGATTGTCTCATCCGGCGCCACATTGACCGAAATCAAGGTTGCGCGGAAGCCCGGCGTGCATCCGGGGAGTATTGCAAGGGAGCCTTTCGGATGCGCCACGAGAACAAGTCACGATTGAACGAAGCCGTGCCGCGCTACACGAGCTACCCGACGGCGCCGCATTTCCACGCCGGCATCACGGCCGACACCGTCCGCGAATGGATCCTCCGGATCGAGCGCGAGGAGCCGATCTCGCTCTATCTCCATGTCCCCTTCTGCGACCGCCTCTGCTGGTTCTGTGCCTGCCATACCAAGCAGACCCGGCAGTACGAACCGGTGGCGAGTTACGTGCGCTCGCTCTGCCGGGAGATCGAGACCGTGTCGGGCCTGATCGGCAACCGGGCACCGGTGCGGGCCATCCATTTCGGCGGCGGTTCGCCGACCATGCTGAAACCCGAGGACATCATGGCGCTGGGCGCAACGGTGCGCGGTTCGTTCCGGCTGGTGGACGAGCCCGAGATCAGCGTGGAGATTGATCCCAACGACATGACGGACGAGCGGCTGGACGCATTCGCCGCGATCGGCATGACGCGGGCCAGCCTCGGGGTGCAGGATTTCGACCCGAAGGTGCAGAAGGCGATCAATCGCGACCAGAGTTTCGAACTCACCGAGCGCGTGGTCGACGGCCTGCGCGCGCGCGGCATCGCCTCCATCAATCTCGACCTGCTCTACGGCCTGCCGCATCAGACCTGCGCGACGCTGGAGCAAACGGTGCGCATGGCGCTCAGCCTCGCGCCCGACCGGATCGCCCTCTTCGGCTATGCCCACGTCCCGTGGTTCAAGAAGCACCAGACCATGATCGCCGACGAATGGCTGCCGCTGCCTGAGGAACGCTATGCCCAATCCATGCTGGCGGCCCGCCTGATCGCCGAAGCCGGCTACGAGGCGATCGGCATCGACCATTTTGCCAGGCCGGAAGACAGTCTCGCGGCGGCGGCGCGGGAAGGGCGGCTCAGGCGGAATTTCCAGGGCTACACCGACGAGCGCTGCGACACCCTCATCGGCCTCGGCGCCTCCTCGATCAGCAGGTTCCGGCAGGGATACGCGCAGAACCAGCCGGCGACCTCGGTCTATCAGCGAACGGTGGACGAGGGCGGCCTGGCGACGGTCAGGGGCATCGAACTCAGCGCGGAAGATCATGCGCGCGCCTGGATCATCGAACGTCTGATGTGCGATTTCGCCTTCGACGGCGAGGAAGCGGCGGTCCGATTCGGACCCGTTGCGCGGCCGCTCATCGCCGAAGCGGCGCTGCTCTCGACCACCGGACGGCATCCATGGCTCGTTCGGCGCGGCGACGTCTTCGTCGTGCCGGAAGAACACAGGCCTCTCGTGCGGACCGTGGCCGCCCGGTTCGACAGCTACCTGAAGCAGGGCGAGGCACGGCACTCCGCGGCGGTGTGAACATTTTCCGCCATTTTTGACCGCGCGCAAAGTAGACAGGCGATCGCCACGATAGGTTGCGCCCCATCGAGTTGCAGGAGATGCACATGGGAGTCAGCAGCGTGAACGAGGCCGTCGCGGAAGTGGGGACGGAGGAGGTCGGATCCTACGACATCTGGAGGGCGCAAAAGGATCTGGAGCGCCTCGCCTTCGGCTTCCGGTCGAGATCGGCCGAATTGCCGACCGAGTTGCAGCGCCTCAAGGATTTTCTCCAGCGGCTGTCCAAGACGGGCTGTTGAAGGCTCTTGTCCTGCCGTTGACGTCCGCGCCATCCACCGCGACCTTCGGCACAGGCTTGCTTCCCGCCCCACGGCGCGCGAGGATCGGCCAACTCGAACGACGGGGGAGGTCGCGATGTCGCTGCAGGGCAAGACGCTTTTCATTTCGGGAGGCTCGCGCGGAATAGGCCTCGCCATCGCTTTGCGTGCCGCGCGCGACGGGGCCAACGTGACGATCGCCGCCAAGACGGCGGAGCCGCACCCGAAGCTGCCCGGCACGATCCACTCGGCCGCCGCCGAGATCGAGGCGGCCGGCGGCAAGGCGCTGCCGGTCCTTTGCGACATCCGCAACGAGAAGATGGTCGCCGAGGCGGTGAACGCCACCGTCGAGGCGTTCGGCGGGATCGATATCTGCGTCAACAATGCCAGCGCGATCCAGCTGACGGGGACGCTCCAGACCGATATGAAGCGCTTCGACCTGATGCATCAGATCAACACGCGGGGTACCTTCCTCGTCTCCAAGACCTGCATTCCGCATCTGAAGAAGGCGCAGAACCCGCACATCGTCAATCTCGCGCCGCCGCTCGACATGCAGGCGAAATGGTTCAGGAATCACGTCGCCTACACGATGGCGAAGTTCGGCATGTCCATGTGCACGCTCGGCATGAGCGCGGAATTCGCCCGCGACGGGATCGCGGTGAACTCGCTGTGGCCGCTGACGGCTATCGATACAGCCGCCGTCCGCAATCTGCTCGGCGGCGAGGCGGTGGCCGGGATGAGCCGCTCGCCGCAGGTGATGGCGGATGCCTTCCATGCGGTCGTCACGCGCCCCTCGCGTGAGTGCACGGGCAACTTCTTCATTGACGAACTGGTCCTGCGGGAGGCCGGCGTGACCGACTTCTCCGTATACGCTCCGGGCGCGAAGGGTCCGCTGGCCGCCGATTTCTTCGTTCCCGACGAGGTGTTCGAAAAGACCGACACGAAGGTCGCCGGAACGTTTTCCTGAGGCTTCTCGCCGACGACGTCAGGCGAACATTAGGCTGCGCAGCAGATCGGGGATGATCTGCAGGGCTTTCAGCGCGGCCTTCAGCTCCGCCTGATCCGGGCGCGACAGCGCGCCTGTTTCGACGCGGTTGGAAACGGCGATGCCGGCCAAAAGGTCGCGGCTCTGCTGCGCGAGCATCGCCTTGAGGATGGTGCCATGCGCGGCGACCAGCCGGTCGAAGTCGCTTTCGCTGCCGATCCCCAGGCCGCCCAGGGCTTCGAGACGCTCCCGCGTCGATCGAACCCGCAGGTCGTGCCGGATCGCCAGGGCGCGGGAGAAGGCGACGAGCGGAAACAACCCGTGCTTCTTAAGGTCGACGCGCCCCTCTTCGGTGCGGAAGCCGCCGAGCAGCGTGAAAGGCCCGGCACCCATCGAGATGCGTTCGCCGAGCAGCTTGGCGAAGACCGGATTGCCGCTACCCATGGCATAGGCGTGATCGAACAGCGTATTCGCCAGGGCGAACTCGCCCCAGACCGGCCTGAGGTCGAAGAAGATGTCGACGTTGAGCAGGTCCTCGGGACGGGAGCGCTGAACCCAGTCCGAGATGCGACCGAGCCAGAGCGCTGACGAGCCGCGCCAGGCGGCGTTCCTCGCCATGACGCCGCCGGTGCAATAGGGAACGCCGGCGGCATTCAGGATCGCCGCGATCTTCTCGCCGAAGGATCCGAACCAGCGGTCCTCCAGTCCGTCGGGATCGCCTTCGGCAAAGACGATCGCATTGTCCTGGTCGGCCGCGAGCAGGCTTTCGCCGCGGCCCCCGGAGCCCAGCACCATCACACAATAGGGGCAGGGCGGACCACCCAGGCCTTCCGACGCCATCTCGGCCTCCGCCAGCTGCGCGGCACGGCGGGTGACGATGCGCAGTTCCTCGCTGACGATCTCGGCGATGTTGCGGGCTTCGATGTGTTCGCCGATCAGGGCTTCGGCGACCGCGGGCAGGGTCGACCATGCCGAGGCGAGTTCCTTCGCGTCGGCCGCCGCGTCGATCTCGTCGTCGAGGCTGATCGCGGCGCCGGCGCGCAACCTCAGCAGGTCGCGGGCCGAGATCACGCCGGCAAGCCTGTCGTGCTCGTCGCGGACCGCAAGGTGGCGGATCCTGAGCCGGTCCATCCGTCCGATCGCCCGGTAGACGAAAGCGGCGCCGCGGATGCTGGCGAGCGGACGCGTCGCGTACGTGCCAACCGGATCGGCGAAGGCAGCCTCTCCCCTCGCAGCGATGCGGCGCATCATGTCGCGCTCCGTCGCGATCCCGTAGGCACTCACCGGTTCGCCTGTGTCGCCCGTGTCCGAGACGAAGACCGAACTGATCCGCCGCTCGACCATGAGCGAGATCACGTCGCGTGTGGTCGCCGACGCAGGCACCACGACCGGCGGCGCGCTCATCACGTCCGCGACGCGGTGCCTGTAGGCGTAGGGGTCGATCGAACCGAAGGCCCTCGGTCCTGCGAGCGCGTCGGGCCGGGTCACCGGCTCGGCCCAGCCTGCGCGATGGTGCGTCTCCAGCTGGCCCGTGAGCGCCAGGCACGCGCGCTCCGCCTCGGCAAGCGTGCGGATGCCCCTTTTCTCGAGATGCGGCAGGAGCGCCACGAAGATGTCGGCCGCCGCCTTCGCGTCTCCCGGCGCCTGATGCCGCCCCTCGATGGCGATGCCGAGCCAGCTGGCGGTCATGTCGAGCGACTGGTCGGGTAGGTTCGGATTGGCGATCGACGCCAGCATGCGCACGCACAGCGTACGCGGCTTTTTCCAGGGGATGCCTGCGCTGCGCGCCTCACGCTCCAGGATGGCGAGGTCGAAGCCGATGGAGAAGCCGACGAGCACCCTGCCGCAGGCGAAGGCGCCGAAGCGCGCCCAGGCCTCCCGGAACTCCGGCGCGTTGCGCGTCATGGCATTGGTGATGCCGTGGATGGCCGTGGACGCTCCGGGGATGCCGATCTTCGGATCGACGAGGGTCTCGAAACTCTCCTGCGCCCGGACGCGTCCACCGGAAATGGCGACTGCCGCGATCTGGACCAGCGACGCCCTGGCCGTGTCGAGCCCGGTCGTCTCGGTATCGACCGCCAACGCGTCGAGCACGGCAAGCGGCGTTGCTCCGCTGGTAATCTTCATGCGGCACCTCCCCGAAGGGGTGATTACCACGTCCCGGCGCTTCCTTGTTGATCCTGATCATGGAGGAAGGCAACGCGTAGAAAATCGCCCGGCGGATTTCTCCGCCGGGCGATTTTACAGAGTCGTATCTGCGGGTCTACTGGGCGCTCGCGACCGGGGTCACCAGCGGCGTGATGCGCCGGATCGCGACGCGACGGTTCTCACGCGACGGACCGTCGGTTGCGATCTTCAGGTACCGTTCGCCGTAGCCCTGGGTGACGAGGTTCTCCGGCGGGATGTCGTAGTACTGCGTCAGGACGGTGGCGACCCCTTCGGCACGGGCGTCCGACAACGCGAGGTTCGACACGTCAGACCCCACGGCGTCGGTGTGACCCTCGATCAGGAAGGTTTCCGCCGGGTTCTCGTCCAGCATCCGCTGGATGGCCGACGCGATACCCTCGAGTTCGTCGACTTCACTCGGATCGACCTGCGCCGACCCGGTCGGGAACGTGATCGTATCGAGATCGACCCGCCGTACCGTATCGCGCAGCCTCGCCGACCGCTTGACGTCGTCGACGGAATAGAGCTGACGCGCCCTTTCCACCGGCGGCTGGTCAAGGAACTGGTAGTACCGGTCCGGATCTTCGACCTGGCCCGCGTCCAGAATGTACTCGCGATAGGGAATACGCAGACGGAGCGGCGGCAGGTCCCGGCCCGGATCGCGCCATTCGCGCTGGCGGTCGTAATCGCGCTCGTCCACATAAGTGAGGATGACCTCGCGACCGTCCGGCATCACCCGGGAACGGCGGATCACATCGCCGAAGCGGTTGCGCACCGTCACGATCTGCACGCCGTTCGGCCGGACGATCGTCTCGCGAACGCGACCGCGCGGCAGTTCCTCGTAGTAGATGTCCTCCGCATTGCGTTCCAGGCGCCCACGGTCGGGACCGCGCACGAACGTCTCGCCGCCGAGCTGGTAGATTATGCGCTCGCCGATCTCGCGCAGCACGTCGGCACCTTCGGGGCGCTCGTCGCGTTCGCGCCGATACTCCTCGCGGTCGATGCGACGGCCCTCCGTGGCTGTGATCGATTCGATGTCGCGCGGGGAGATTTCCGGCGTCTGGGCGTCCTGGTCCGAGGTCGGGGGCGGAACGTCTTCTGTTTCAGGGACGTCGACTTCGGGCACCGGCTGATCGCCGTCCGCCACGCCGGGCTGCTTGGCGCTGTCCAGGATCGGCGCGGCGTTTTCCGGCATGACGTCGGACTGGTCGCCGGGAGGCGGCGACGGCTGGTCCGAGGGAGCCGGAGCGGCCTCGGGAGCAGGCGGGGTTCCCTTCGGGACCGGTTGCACGGGCGCATCTCCTGCCGGCGCGGGCTGCTGCTGCGGCGCGGGGGCGTCGGCGGCGGGCTGGTCGGCTCCGCCGTTGGGGGCTGGGGTGGCACCATCCCGGGGCGCCGCGTCCGCGGGTGGAGGTTCGACGGCCGGCGCGCCGGCGGCAGGCTTGTCGGTCTGCGCGGGCTGCTCCGCTTCAGGCGCCGGGTCCTGCGGCTGAGGCCGTGGCTCGGGCGCCTCCATGGCAGGTGCGTCCTGCGGGGCGGCATCCCCCTTTGGTGCCGGTTCAGGCGGGATTTCGGCCTGCGGTGCTTCCTTGGGAGCGGGTTCCGGAGCAGCCTGTGGCGCGGCCTCGGGTTCGGGATTGGCCTGTGGCGCGGCCTGGGGCTCGGGAGCCGGCTGCGGTTCGGCTGCCTGCTCGGGCTGGGGCTCGGGCGCGGGTTCGGCGGCGTTCGGTGCCGGAGCCGGCTCTTGCGCCGTTGGCTGTGGAGCCGGAGCGGGCTGATCGCCCGCCGGAGCCGGCTGGTCGCCTTCCTTCAGCGGGACCTCCTCCGCGGGAGGAGCGTCGTTCTGCGCCAGCAGGATGTTCTCCGGCGCGACGGTGCCGGCCTGGCGCTCGTCGGCAAAGACGGGCGCCGACGCCATCAGCACGCCAAGTGCTGTGCCGGCGACGATGCGTGCATGAAGTTTCATGAAAATGTTTCCTCTCGAGAGTAAGCCCTTCGCGGCACAAACCCTGCTGGATCAGGATGGTTCCTTTATGTCCGCATCTCGGCCGCCGCGATTTTCCCCGCGCGGGTGCTTGACCTTGGTGCTATGCGACGCGACATGCGCGCGATGGAAAGACCATTCTGGAAAGCCAAGGACCTCGACGAAATGTCGAAGGCCGAATGGGAATCGCTCTGCGACGGCTGCGGCAAGTGCTGCCTGGCCAAGCTGGAGGACGAGGACACCGGCGAGATCCACTGGACGAGCGTCGGTTGCCGGCTGTTCGACGCCCACCTGTGCCGTTGCGCGGACTATCCCAACCGGCTTTCGCGCGTTTCAGACTGCGTCAAGCTGACGCCCCAAAATGTCAGGACCATCTCCTGGCTGCCGTCGACCTGCGCCTACCGCCTCGTCGCCGAGGGCAGGGACCTGCCCAACTGGCACCCCCTGCTTTCCGGGCGACCCGAAAGCGTCCACGAGGCCGGCATCTCGATGCGCGGCCGCATCACGGCGCTGGAGCAGCATCTCGAGGAGCCCGAGGACTATTTCGACCATATGCTGGATGAGGAACCGTGAGGAGGCTGGCGGTCTCCGTCTCGCGCGCGGACCGGACGGTGCCGTCACGGTTCTCCCCCGTTTCTTCTGCCACCCACGGCCTACTCGTTTTGCCGGTTTACGGGATTTCCCCCTCCGTCAGCCGTCGGCGCTCCTCCGATCCCTTCCCGCCATCTTCATGAATGGCTACTGAACGGTCCGTTCGATCCCGGTTCACACGACGCGTGGCATTGCCGGGTTCCGCTGAAGCGGCAATCAGACAGTCGAGATCGGAGAAGCGAAATGATGTTGAAGATGAAGAAGATCGTGTCGATTGCGCTGGCCACGGCAATCGGCACCGGCGCGTTTGCGGCCAACGCCGGCTCCGCGATGGCGGCCGGCAGCGTCCCGGCACCCACCGTGGAGGTCCAGTTCGGACCCGGCGGCCACCTCGGCGACATGCGGCGGGACCATTCCCCGCGCCCGGAGATACGCGAGCATCGCTTCCGCCGCGACGAGCCGCGCAGGGGCCATTTCCCGCGCCACGGCGGTCGCAAGGGATTCAGCCCGCGGTTCTGCACGAACGGCGAGGCGGTCGCCAAGGTCCGTTCGCTCGGCGTCAACCGTGCGCACGTCGTCTGGGCGAACCATCGCGCGGTCAAAGTGAACGGCCGCAAGTTCGGGCGTCACGTCAGCGTGACGGTGGGCCGCGCGCCGTTCTGCCCCGTCATCCGCTTCTGAGGCACAACCTGTCGACCGGGACGTCGCCGCTCTGCCGGCGGCGTTCGTCCGTTTGCGGCCTCACTTCCGGCCCTTGATCCCGAAGGTCATTTCGACCTCGACGCGGTAGGCGTTCTCTCCGGGCTCGAGGGGCACGGATTCGCGCATGTCGGCGGCCGCCTTGGCCATGAATGGCTGCGGCGGCTGCAGCGAGCCGGTCCGCTCGGCGATCCGGGCGACCGCCCCGAGCTGGACGCCGGCGGCCTCGGCGAGCGTACGGGCCTTCTCGACCGCATCGGCGACCGCCTTCTTGCGTGCTTCCGATAGAGCCCCGGAGGGATCCTCGTTGACGAAGCTGATGCCGCCGCCTTGGTTGACGCCGAGCGAGACCGACCGGTCGAGGATGGCGCCGGCCTTCGAAATGTCGCGCACGCGCACCGTCAGCGTGTTGGTCACCTGGTAGCCGACGAGTTGGGCCGTCTGGCCGCCCTGGTCGTCGCGCGGATATTCGTAGCGGGGATTGATCTGGATGCCGGCCGTCTGCAGGTCGCGGTCCTCGATGCCGGCCTCCTTTAGCGCCTGGGTCACGGCCGTCATCGCCTCGTTGTTGGCCTGCATGGCCGCCTGCGCGGTTTCGGCCTCGCGCATCACGCCGAATGTGAGGATGGCGGTGTCGGGGCGCATCGCATGCTCGCCTTCGCCGGTCACGATGATGTGCGGACGTCGCCACCCCGCCGCGTCCTGCGCCAGTGCCGGAAGCGAAACCGCGGCAAGTGCTGCAGCGAGGAAGAGCGACGAGGCGGTGCGAACCATGGCATTGTCTCCGTTGGAAAAATCTCCCCCGCCGATTATGCCGCGATTGTGCGTTGTTTTGGGCGCGGCGCTTGTGCGAGGCCGAAAAAGCCACTAATCCACGCCCCGTGGGGCCTGTAGCTCAATGGTTAGAGCCGGCGGCTCATAACCGCTTGGTTGGGGGTTCGAGTCCCTCCGGGCCCACCACCTAATACCCGTCCTGACGCGACAAACTGTGCCGCCGCATGCCACGAGTATACGTCAGGCAGTCGTCCGGGGAAGATGCGGTCACAACGCATAGGCGGCTGACAAGGAACCACAATTCCGATTCCCGTGCCATTTGTGGTGGTGCAGCGACACCACTTCCCCGACGGCGCTATCGATTGCGGAACTAGAAGCCGACCTTGTCGCCTCCCTTGAGGCTCAGCATCGCCCGCGCGTCGGCCGGCGTGGCGATTTCCATTCCCAGTTCCTCGATGATCCGCCTGATCTTGGCGACCTGTTCGGCATTCGAGCGGGCGAGCTTGCCGCGGCCGATGTAGAGGGAGTCCTCGAGACCAACCCGGACGTTTCCGCCCAATAGTGCGGTCATCGTCAGGAAGCCCATCTGGGCCTTGCCGATGCCGAACGAGGACAAGCGGTAGTCCGATCCGAAGAGCCTGTCCGCCGTCTGCTTGAAGAACATCAGGTTGTCGAGTTCGGCGCCCATGCCGCCCGCGATGCCGAAGACGCCCTGGATGAAGAAGGGAGGCTCGACCAGACCGCGGTCGACGAACTGCTTCAGATTGTAGAGATGGCCGAGATCGTAGCATTCGAACTCGAAGCGGGTGCCGTAGGCCTGGCCGACCTCGACCATGATGCGCTCGATCATGTCGAAGCTGTTGGGATAGATCGTGCTCCAGGAATTCTCGACGTAGGACTTCTCCCAGTCGAACTTCCAGTCCGTGTACTTGCGCGCCAGCTGGGCGACGGAGAAGTTCATGGAGCCCATGTTGAGACTGGTGACCTCCGGCTTGGCGCGATGGGCCGGCGCGAGGCGCTCGTCGAGCGTCATGCCGAGCCCGCCGCCCGTCGTCAGGTTCAGCACTGCGTCCGTCGACTGCTTGATGCGCGGAAGGAACTGCATGAACAGGTCCGGATCCTGCCGCGGCCGTCCGGTCTCGGGATCGCGCGCGTGCAGGTGGATGATCGCGGCGCCGGCTTCCGCCGCCTCGATCGCGGAGGCCGCGATCTCCTGCGGCGTGATCGGCAGGTGCGGCGACATAGTCGGCGTGTGGATGCCTCCGGTGATGGCACAGGTGATGATGACTTTGTCCGTCATGGGATCAGTTCCCTCCCGCTGGTGACTCGAGTTCGTTCTTCAGAGACATCAGGCGCATCAGCGCCCGGTCGCGCCAGCGCATCCTTTCGCCCACGGCCGCGCGGGGAGTTTCCCGCCGCCGGCTGTCTTCGATCGTCTGCAAGGCGTGGTCCTGCCACGCTTCCCCGACATGCAGGTCGCGCCCCATCGCCTGGTAGAGATGGCCGTAGCGGGCGGCGTAGTCGAGGAAGCCGTCGGGCGCGTTCAGGTCCATGGTCTCGAAGGGGCCCATGAGGGCCCAGCGCAACCCGAGACTGTGTTTCATCACCGCGTCGAGATCCGCGGGGTCGATAACGCCGCGGGCGACGAGCCCGACGGCTTCGTTCACCACCGCGGTCTGCAGGCGGTTCATGACGAAGCCTTCGATCTCCTTGCGCACCACGACCGGCACCTGGCCGATCGATGCGAGCACGCCGCATACCTCCACTACGAAGGCATCGGCGTGCCAGGGCGAGGGCGCGACTTCCACGACCGGCATGAGGTGGGGCGGATTTGCCGGATGGGCTACGATGCAGCGGTCGCGGCCCGGGATTTCGGAAAGGAACCGGCTTCCGACGATCGAACTGGAGGAGCTTCCGATGGGCACCCCGTCGGGCGCATGCCGGTCGAGAAGTCCGAACACGCCGCGTTTGATGTCCGCGTCTTCGGGAACGCTTTCCTGCACGTAGTCCGTGTCCTGCAGGGCTTCGGCGAGCCTGTCTGCGGCGCGGACGCGCGAAGCCGCCGCGTCCGGATTGGCGACGAGACCCACTGCGGCCATGTCGCCCAGCGCCGTTTTCACCGAAGACAGCGCCGAGACCGCCGCGCCGGGTTCGCGATCCCAGAGGCTGACGTCCCAGCCGGCCCGGGCAAAGGCTATTGCCCATCCGCGACCGATCAGTCCCGTCCCGATGATCCCTGCACGCATGATCCCGAGTCCCTTCTGATATCGCAGTTAAGCGCCACACGCGTCTGACGTCAATCTGATATCGCAGTAATACTGCACGCTTTTCAGGCCTGTGTTTGCCGTGGCGGAAGGTTTGGCAGTCTCAGTTCACGATTTCCGGTGATGCCCTTCGGCCGCAGCATGAGGACGATGAGCATGATGATCGCTAGGCCGACCTCGCGCAGGCCGGGCATCGCCGGGACCGTCAGCCCGACGACCGTGAACCCGCCGGCCACGGTGCGGAGCATCTCGCCCAGGAACGCGATCACGATGGCGCCGATCACGGCACCCGAAAGGCTGTGCTGGCCACCGATGACGAGCATCGCAAGGGTGAGGAAGGTCAGTTCCAGGTAGAACTGGCTGACGGAGAGTATGCCGATCGCGTGGCCTTGCAGGACGCCGCTGGCTCCCACGACCGCCGCCGACAGGACGAAGGCGGCGAGCCGCAACCGGCGGACCGCGATGCCCGACGCGAGCGCGGCCGCCTCGTCCTCGCGCGAGGCCCGCAGCATCAGGCCGGCCCGCGAACCGGCGAACACGCTCGCCACCAGCAGCGAGGCGAGCACGACGGCCGTGGCGATGGGCAGGTTCACCGCGAGCGGCAGGCCGATCAGCGAGGCCGTGCCCTTGGTCAGACCGGTCGCATGCGACATGGTCGTGTTGACGATGGCAAGGAACGCCAGCGTCGCGATGCTGGCGCCGATGCCGGCCAGCCGCACGACGGCGACGCCGAAGACGGCGGCCACGATCGCGGCGAGCAGCATCCCCGTGGCCATGCCGCCCCAGAGCCCCAGGTCGGTCGACAGCACGAAGGCCGGAAGGTCGGGCAGGAACACCTTCTTGGTGATCACGGGGATGGTGAACCACGCCGCCGCATAGGCCGCGATCCCGGCGAAAGCCGCATGCCCGAACGAAAGGATGCCGGTGTTCGACACGAAGATGGAGAGCCCGATCACGAAGGCCAGCTTGACCATCATGTCGATCGCGAAGCGCGCCGTCGCGGCCGAACCCAGATAGCCGGGCAGCGTCGCCAGCAGGATCATGCCCGCGAGGAGGAGATATGTCTGCACCCGGCCGGACATCAGACGCGCTCTCGCGCGGAGGCGGGACGGAAGAGCCCCTGCGGCCGCAGCACGAGGACCATGATGACCGCCAGGTAGACGAAGGCCTCGCGGAAGGGCCGCAGGTCGGTGGGGAGCAGCACCTGCAGGAACACCGTCACCATGCCGACGGCCAGGCCGCCGAGGACTGCGCCCGGGAGGCTGCCCATGCCGCCGACCACGGTCGCCACGAAGCCGATCAGCGCCAGGTGCAGCCCGAGGCGGGGCTCCACCACCCCCGTCTGGGCGACGTAGAGTACCGCCGCCGAGGAGGCCAGGATGCCGCTGAGGCCGAACGCCACCGCGATGACCCGGTTGGCCCGGATGCCGAGCAGCCGCGCCATCTGGAAGTCCACCGCGGCCGCCCGCATCTCCACGCCGATCCGCGTCTTCCTCAGGAAGGCGCCCGTGGCCAGGAGCAGGAAGATCGTCACCCCGATCGTGACGATCTGGATCATGGGCACGCGGATGTCGCCGATCATGAGCGGCTGCGAAAGCGAAGGCAGGATGTTCAATCCCATCGGGCGGGCTCCGAAGATCAGGACCAGGGTGTTCTGCAGGAGGTAGCTTAGCGCGAAGCTGGTGATCAGGAGGGTCGAGGGATTGGCCCCGCGCACGGGACGGAAGGCCAGCCGCTCGGACAGCAGCGCCAGCAGCAGCGCGCCGCCCGCGGCGAAGAACAGCGCGACGGGAAAGCCCAGCCCGATCGCCAGCACGAGGATATAGACGGTCAC
>CATMOC010000021.1 GCA_950071955.1 uncultured Mesorhizobium sp.
AGGTCTTCTGGAGATCAGGCCACGCGTCGGCGTCGCCGTGGCGCCGCTTCATCCCGGCGACTGGCTGAAGGTGATCGACGCCCGCCGCGCCGTCGAGGTGCTGTTGGCTCGAGCGGCGACGCGCAACGCGACGCGCGAGGCGGCGGAGAAATTCAGTAATGCGGCGCTGTGGATGCAGAAGGCCGTTATCAAGGACAACGTGCTGTCTTTCCTCGAAGCAGACAAGAGCCTCGACGAAGCCTTGGCGCTTGGCGCAGACAATGCCTTCGCGTCGCGCCTCGCCGCGCCCTTGCAGACCCATAGCCGCCGCTTCTGGTTTCGGTATCAGGCCGAAACCGGCCTCGCCGAAGCAGCCGACCGCCATCTGTCGATGGTGCGGGCCATCATGGCCGGAGACGAGGAAAAAGCCGGCCAGGAGGCCGACCGACTGATGCTCACCCTGCGCCGCCGGGCCGAGGAGGCTCTGCGGCGCTGACGCAGAGCGTCAGACGCCTAGCCCGGCGATCTGGGTATTGGCCTCGAAACCTTCGCCGACGGCCAGCACGCAGCTAACGCCGTCCGTGCCGGTGGCCAAAATCGTCCAGGTGCCGGATGGCGACACGAATATCTCCATCATGGCGTTCTCGTCCACGAGGCCCGTCGCCAGGGACTGTTCGCGGAACTGCTGGCCGAGATCGGCAACCATGGAGTCGCGCTTGCCGCAGAGTTCGAGGCTCGGCGCCTGCGACGCCTGCACCCGCGCCTCCGGGGAAGCCGCCAGCGGCGGCGGGCTAATGCCATCCATCGGGGAGCCGGAGCCGGCCATCGAAGCGATCGGAATTGCAGTGAGGGTGATGGCTGCGGCGATCGCGGCGACAGTGACGGGGAGCTTTGCCATGGGAATACTTCTCCTTCATCTCGCGAGCACGAGACGTTGTGCCTCCTTCCGGGGGCGCGATTGGCTTTTCCTTGAACCTTCGCCCGCAGGCGATTGGAGAATTAAGTCGCAGGGCCCAAACGGGTTCCACAACGGCCTTCACGAAATGATGACGACGGGAAACGCGTGGCGGCGACCGGGAACGATGTCGGAGATGAACGTGCTGGCGCGACGCTAACGCTCGCGCCACCGCTGACGCCGACGGTTGTCGTCGCTACCCCACCTTCGTCATCCCAGGGCGAAGCAGCCGCGAAGCGGCGTCGCGCAGACCCTGGGATCCAGGTCTGAGCGTACCGGCAGCGTGAGGTGGTTCAGGAAGCCGCTCTCGCCGCCCGGCGTGAGGCGTCGCAATCGCTCTCGCCCTCCTCCACCTCACCCGTAACCAGCTCTCAGGTCTGGATCCTCGGCACTCCCTCCGCTTCGCTCCGGTCGGCCGAGGATGACGAAGCAGAGGGAGGCGGTGCTCCGATCGGAGTTCTGTTCGAAGCGGAGAGAGGCAGCGCGCGGGATCGGCGTCTAGTCCGTCCCGCCGCTTGATCCTCGGTCGTCATGCGCTCCCTTGCAGCGAGCGGTTAGCGCCGTCCCCCCCCCAGCTTCGTCATCCCAGGGCGGAGCAGCCGCGAAGCGGCGTCGCGCAGACCCTGGGATCCATGCCTGAGCCTATCGGCAGCGTGAGATGGCGCAGGAAGCGCCATCTTTGCCGGCCGCGTGAGGTGGTGCAGGAAACCACCCCTCCTTCTCCACCACCTCGCCCGTGACTGCCTCTCAGGCCTGGATCTCCGGCTCTCCCTCCGCTTCGCTCCGGTCTGCCGAGGACGACGAAGCGGAGGGGGAGCCGGCGTGGATCGGACGGGCACCCACCCCAGCCGGATCAACGGCTTCCTCGAATTCCATCCACGCGCCCACCACCCGCGCCACACTACCGCTTGGTCAGCGAAGGACACGACATGGACGTGCATGCGGCAATGGTGGACGAAAGGATCCTTCGGCGCGTCATTGCGCTGATCGTCTCTTTCGCCGCCATGGCCGAGCAGGCCGCCACGCGGTCCGCGCCGGTCCGCTGGTTCGTGCTCTGCATATTGCGCTATGCGGCGACTGTGTCGGAAGACTACGTCTTCGAGGCCGCGGGCATGCCGCACTCGGACCTCGACGTGATAGCGTCGGACGCCAACGAGCCCGACGACGCGCTGCGGCTCGCCGCGCGCTTCTACGCGCTGGCCGCTGCGCTCTGCACTCTCTTGCCACTCGGAGACCTGTTCGACCGCCAACGGGAGCGGCCCGGCCTCACGTCGCACGCCATTCCGGGCTCCGGCTGCCGCCCAGGCGGCACTAAACCGAAGCCCAACGACACCTCATAGGGGCAGATCGAGCGGGCGGTCGATCATGACCGCCGCCGGCATGAGCCGGCCCCGCTCTTCCGACCGCCGGATCAGTTCATCGTCGGGATGACGAACTCCGCGCCGTCCTTGATGCCGCTCGGCCAGCGGGCGGTGACCGACTTGGTCTTGGTGTAGAAACGGAAGGCGTCGGGGCCGTGCTGGTTCAGATCACCGAAGGCCGAGCCCTTCCAGCCGCCGAACGTGTAATACGCGATCGGCACCGGGATCGGCACGTTGACGCCGACCATCCCGACCTGAACCCGCGAAGCGAAATCGCGCGCGGCATCGCCGTCGCGCGTGAAGATCGCGACGCCGTTGCCGTATTCATGCTCGTTGGGCAGCTTCAGCGCGTCCTCGTAGGTCTTGGCGCGCACCACCGACAGCACGGGGCCGAAAATCTCTTCCTTGTAGATGCGCATGTCCGGCGTCACCTCGTCGAAGAGGCAGCCACCCATGTAGTAGCCGTTCTCGTAGCCCTGCATCTTGAAGCCGCGGCCGTCGACGACGAGCTTTGCGCCTTCCTTGACGCCGAGATCGACATAGCCCTTCACGCGCTCCAGCGCCTGCTGGGTCACCAGCGGCCCGAAATCGGCGGAACTGTCGGTCGACGGACCGACCTTCAGGCTCTCGACGCGCGGGATCAGCTTTTCCACCAGCCGGTCGGCGGTTTCCTGCCCGACCGGCACCGCGACCGAAACCGCCATGCAGCGCTCGCCGGCCGAGCCGTAGCCGGCGCCGATCAGCGCGTCGACCGTCTGGTCCATGTCGGCGTCGGGCATGATGATCATGTGGTTCTTGGCGCCGCCGAAGCACTGCGCCCGCTTGCCGGTCGCCGCGGCGCGCGAATAGATGTACTGCGCGATCGGGGTCGATCCGACGAAGCCGATCGCCTTGATGTCGGGATCGTCGAGGATGGCGTCGACCACTTCCTTGTCGCCGTTGACGACGTTTAGAATGCCGGCCGGCAGCCCAGCTTCGAGGAAGAGTTCGGCGATGCGCATCGGGACGCCCGGATCGCGCTCGGACGGCTTCAGGATGAAGGCGTTGCCGGAAGCGATCGCCGGGCAGAACTTCCACATCGGGATCATGGCGGGGAAGTTGAAGGGCGTGATGCCGGCAACGACGCCGAGCGGCTGGCGCATCGAATAGATGTCGATGCCGGGGCCGGCGCCGTCGGTGTATTCGCCCTTCAGCATGTGCGGCGCACCGATACAGACTTCCACGACTTCGAGGCCGCGCTGGATGTCGCCCTTGGCGTCGGCGATCGTCTTGCCGTGCTCGCGCGCCAGGAGTTCGGCGAGCGAATCGTACTCCTTGTGCACCAGTTCGAGGAACTTCATCAGCACGCGCACGCGCCGCTGCGGGTTGGTCGCCGCCCAGGCCGGCTGCGCCGCCTTGGCGTTCTCCACCGCGTCGCGGAGTTCCTTCTTCGAACCCAGCGCGACCGTGCCGCGGACGCTGCCGTCCATGGGCTGCATGATGTTCTGGTTGCGCCCGCTGGTGCTGGCGACGTGCTTGCCGCCGATGAAATGGCCGACTTCCTGCATGTTTCGCTCCCTTTGAATGATTTCGCGCAGTGTCCCGCTTTGCGCACGCGAATGCAATGCGAGCGCCGCCGTATCGGTTGTGCGCCAAATAGTGCGCGGCGCCGAGTGGACTTCAATTCCCGCAAATGGCAGGTTTCGACGATGGGAGGACGATGCGCATGAACTGGGACGACGTGAGGGTCTTCCTCGCCGTGGCGCGGGCCGGGCAGATTCTCGGCGCGGCCCGGCGGCTCGAACTCAACCATGCGACGGTGTCGCGCCGCGTCGCCGCGCTCGAGGAGAGCCTGAAGACCAAGCTGTTCCGGCGGCTGACGACGGGCAGCGAACTCACCGAGGCCGGCGAGCGCTTCTTCGTGATTGCCGAGCGCATGGAAGCCGACATGATCGCCGCGCGCGCCGAGATCGCGGGCGAGGGCGACGAGATCGCCGGAACGGTGCGCATCGGCGCGCCGGACGGTTTCGGCGTCGCCTTCCTCGCGCCGCGGCTCGGCGAACTCACGGCATTGCACCGGGATCTCTCGATCCAGCTCGTGCCGGTGCCGCGCTCCTTTTCCTTGTCTCGGCGAGAGGCCGACATCGCCATCACCGTGGAGCGCCCCACGGAGGGCCGACTCGTCGCGGCCAAGCTGGTCGACTATTCGCTTGGGCTCTTCGCCTCCCGGACATACGCGGAGGAGAACGGGCTCCCGTCTTCGCCCGGCGAACTGACCCGCCACCGCCTCGTCGGCTATGTCGGCGTCCTGACCGTCAGCCCGAGCCTCGACTACGCCGCGGAGTTCGATCCCGCCTGGGACGCGCGGTTCCAGGTCTCTTCGGCCATCGGCCAGACCGAGGCGGTGCGGGCGGGCGCCGGCATCGGCATCCTGCACACCTTCATCGCGCGCATGCACGACGACCTCGTCCCGGTCGCCGCCGCGCCGCCGATCCGCCGCGCCTACTGGCTCGTCTATCACGAGACGGTGCGGCCCCTGCGCCGCATTCAGATCGTCTCGGCCTTCATCAGCGCGGAAGTGGAGAAGGCGAGGGCGCTGTTCGTGTGACACCGTCCCGATTGGTCCGGCGCCGCTACCCGCCCTCGATCTCCTCGCGCAGCATCTCCAGCTCCAGCCATTCCTCTTCCATGGCCGAGAGAGCTTCGCGCTCCTTGTCGAGTTCCCCGGCGATCCTGTTGAACCCCGCCGCGTCGCGGGCGAAGAACTGCGGGTCCGCGAGCTTCGCCTCCAGCTTCGCTATGGCGGCGGTGGCGGCCTCCATCTTCTTCGGCAGGCTCTCCAGCGCGAACTTCTGTTTGTACGAAAGCTTCTTCGACGCGGCTTTCGCCTGGGTCTCCGGCCGGGCGCCTGCAGAGGATTTCGGCTCCGGCGTCTTCGTCTGTCCGCCGCGGCGCTCGAAGCGGGCGCTTCCGCGCTGGGCGAGCAGGTCGGAATAGCCGCCGGCATATTCGACCCATCGCCCCTCGCCCTCCGGCGCGATGGTGCTGGTGACCGTCCGGTCGAGGAAGTCGCGGTCGTGGCTGACGAGGATCACCGTGCCGGGGAAACCCGAGACGAGTTCCTGCAACAGGTCGAGCGTCTCCATGTCGAGGTCGTTGGTAGGCTCATCGAGCACCAGGAGGTTTGCCGGGCGCGACAGGACGCGGGCCAGGAGCAGCCGCGCCTTCTCGCCGCCCGAGAGTTCGCGCACCGGCGTGCGCGCCTGCTCCGGCTTGAACAGGAAGTCCTTCATGTAGGAGACGACGTGGCGCTCCTCGCCGTTGACGACCACCGTCTCGCCGCGCCCGTCGGTCAGGAAATGCGCCAGCGTCTCGTCGGGATCGAGCGCTGCGCGGCGCTGGTCGAGCGTGGCGATCTCGAGGTTCACGCCGAGCCGCACGCTGCCGGTGTCCGGCGCGAGTTCGCCGGTCAGCATCCTGAGCAGCGTCGTCTTGCCGACGCCGTTCGGCCCGACGAGGCCGATGCGGTCGCCGCGCTGGATGCGGATGGAGAAGTCCGTCACGATGGCGAGGTCGCCGAAGCTCTTCGAGATGCCTTTCGTCTCGATGACGAGCTTGCCACTCTCGGCCGCCTCGCTCGCCGTCATCTTGGCCACGCCCTCCGCGCCGCGATGGGTGCGGAACTTCGCCCGCATGGACTGGAGGTCGCCGAGCCGGCGCATGTTGCGCTTGCGCCGCGCGGTCACGCCGTAGCGCAGCCAGTGCTCCTCGCGCACGATCTGGCGGCCGAGCTTGTGTTGCTCGCGCTCCTCCTCCTCCAGTACTTGATCGCGCCATTCCTCGAATTGGCCGAACCCCTTGTCGAGGCGTCGGGTCTGACCGCGGTCGAGCCAGACGGTGGCGCGGGTCACACGCTCCAGGAAACGCCGGTCGTGCGAGATGACGACGAAGGCTGAGGAGGTGCGCGCCAGTTCCTCCTCGAGCCATTCGATCACCGAAAGGTCGAGATGGTTGGTCGGTTCGTCGAGCAGGAGCACGTCCGGCTGGGGTGCCAGCACCCGCGCGAGTGCGGCCCTCCGCGCCTCGCCGCCGGAGAGCGTCTGCGGCGTCTCCTCGCCGGTCAGGTCGAGATTTTCGAGGATGTAGGTGGCGCGGTAGGGATCGTCCGCGGGGCCGAGACCCGCCTCGACATAGGCGCGCACGGTGGCGAAGCCTTCCATGTCCGCCGCCTGGCGCAGGTAGCGGATGGTGGCGCTCGGCTGGCGGAAGACCTCGCCGTCCTGCGGTTCGACCATGCCGGCGGCGATCTTGAGCAGCGTCGACTTGCCCGAGCCGTTTCGGCCGACCAGCGCGATGCGCTCGCCGGGCGACAGCGACAGCGAGGCGCCGTCCAGCAGCGGCGTGCCGCCGAAGGTGAGGCGGATGTTGTCGAGACGGAGAAGCGGTGGCGCCATGCGGCTCTAACCTGCGGACGGGAGGTGTGTTTCGGGGCGGGCGAGCAGCAGGGCGCGGCCCTCGCGCAAGGTAATGCGCAACTTCCCGCGGACCTCGTTCGACATGGTCAGCGACGAGCCGAAGGCGATCTCGACATTTTCGAGCGGCCACTTGGCGCCGGACACGCTGAGGCCCGACAGCGGCGAGAAGGCGAGGATGCTGAACAGCGTGCCGTCGGTATAGTCGAACTCCGAACGGCCGGGCATGACCGGCATGCCCTCTTCCAGACCGCTGGTGAGTACGACCGGCTTGCCGCCCTCTGCCAGCCTGATGGCGGCGGTCATGTGGAGGAAGGCGTGGTCGGCGCGCGGTCCGCCGAAGGCGCCGGCCAGCACCAGCGCGGTCGCTCCGCGCGCGAGCGCGGCCTCGGCCGCGAGTTCGCCGTCGGTGCTGTCCTTCTCTTCCGGATAGACCTCCCTGGGGACATCGGCATGGGGTTCGACGTCGATCTCGCCGATGGAATCGAAATCGCCGATCCACAGTTCCGGCGTCACGCCGAGCGCCGTCGCATGCCGGATGCCGGAATCGGCCGCGATCACCCGGGCGCCGGACAGCGCGGCGTCGAGGCGCGGCGTCCGGACGAGGTCGCCGCCGAGAAGGATGACGAAGGTGCACATGCGCGCCGCCTCTATCACGCCGCCGATGAAGAAAGGAAGGCCGGCACTCGGGACCGGCCCGCGGACTTCGTCCCACGAGGGGCCTTGCCGTCGGCTCCCGCCCGCCTTAAGTTCCCGATCGCTCTAACGGGGTGCCGGTGGTCATTGGACTTTCCGGCTGAGAGGCGAAGGGTTTTCCCTGCCAACCCGCTGAACCTGATCCGGTTTGTACCGGCGGAGGGATTAGACGCTCGCAAATGGCGCCTCAATTCCTTTCATTCGAAACCAGAGGAGGCGCTCGATGCGCACGACCATCCGATTTTTCGCCGCGGCGCTCGCCGCTTCGGTCTTCTCCCTTCCCGTGTTCGCGCAGGACGGCAGGGACACGCTCACCGTCTACACCTACGAGAGCTTCACCGCCGACTGGGGCCCGGGGCCGCAGGTCGAGAAGGCCTTCGAGGCCAAATGCGGCTGCGACCTGAAATTCGTCTCGGTCGCCGACGGCGTGGCGCTGCTCAACAGGCTGAAACTAGAAGGCGACCGGACCGAGGCCGACATCGTGCTCGGCCTCGACACCAACCTCACCGCCGATGCCAAGGCGACCGGGCTGTTCTCTCCGCACGGCGTCGAGGTGCCGGCAGTCGAGGTGCCCGGCGGCTGGTCGGACGACGTCTTCCTGCCCTTCGACTACGGCTACTTTGCCGTGGTCTACGACACGCAGGCAATCGAGACGCCGCCGTCCGGCCTGAAGGAACTGGTCGAGGGCGATCCGGAACAGAAGATCGTCATCCAGGATCCGCGCACGTCGACGCCGGGGTTGGGTCTGCTCTTGTGGATGAAGGCCGTCTACGGCGACGGATCCGCCGAGGCCTGGGCGAAGCTGAAGGACCGGGTGCTCACCGTGACGCCGGGCTGGAGCGAGGCCTACGGGCTCTTCACCAGCGGCGAGGCGCCGATGGTGCTGTCCTACACGACCTCGCCGGCCTACCACATGATCGCCGAAGACACGGACCGCTACCAGGCGGCGAAGTTCTCGGAAGGCCATTACCTCCAGGTCGAGGTGGCTGGGACCACGACCCATGGGGCGGACAATCCGCTGGCGAAGGCGTTCATGGAATTCATGACCGGACCGGGCTTCCAGGACGCGATCCCGGAAGCGAACTGGATGTATCCGGCCGGCGAGACGTCGAAGCCACTGAACCCGGCCTTCGACACACTGGTGAAGCCGGACGACACGCTGATCTTCAGCCCCGAGGAGGTCGCGGAAAATCGCAAGGCCTGGGTCGACGAGTGGCTCTCGGTGATGAGCGACTGAGGCGGAGGCGGGGAAAGCGCCATGGCACGCGTAGGTGCCGTCCCGCTCGGCATCGCGGCGCTTTCCTTCGTCACGCTGCTTGCGGGCGGCGCCTTCCTCGGACTGCTGATCGAGGGCGCGCGCGACTGGCAGGGCGCGCTCGCCGCCTTCGACGCCTACCTGTTCCGGGTCGCCCGCTTCACGCTCCTGCAGGCGGTGCTGTCGACGATCGTCTCGGTGGTGCCGGCGATTGTCGTGGCGCGGGCCTTGTCTCGGCATCCGGCCTTCTTCGGCCGAAGTGCGCTGCTGCGCCTGTTCGCCGTACCGCTTGCGCTACCGGCGCTGGTCGCGGCGCTCGGCGTGCTGGCGCTCCTTGGACGTGCGGGGTACTTCGCCGATCTGGTCGCCGCGCTCGGAGGCGACCGGTGGCCCGGCATCTACGGGTTGTCCGGCATTCTCGTCGCCCACGCCTTCTTCAACCTGCCGCTCGCGACGCGGCTCTTCCTGCAGTCGCTCGACGCGGTTCCGGCCGACCAGTGGCGACTGGCGGGCCAACTCGGCATGGGGGCCTGGCCGCGTTTCCGCTTCATCGAATGGCCCGCCATCCGTGCGAGCCTGCCGGGGGTTGCGGGGCTGGTCTTCATGCTCTGCATCACCTCCTTCACCATCGTGCTGATGCTCGGCGGCGGACCGGCTGCGACCACGCTGGAGGTGGCGATCTACCAGTCGCTGCGCTTCGACTTCGATCCGGCGCGCGCGCTTGCGCTGACGGTGCTCCAGCTGGCTCTCACCGCCGCGGTGCTGGCAATGCTGTTCCGCCTTGGCGCAGAGATGACGAGCGATGCCGCGCTGTCGGTGTCCGCCCGCCGCCATGCCAGACCGGGGAGCGTGGAGACCGTTCTCAACGGGCTGGTCATCGTCCTGGCGCTGGTGCTGGTCGCGGGACCGATCGCGGCGATCGTCACCGCCGGCCTGCAGGCGGATCTGTCGCGCCTGGCGGGCGAGGCGAGGGTTCATCAGGCGCTCGCGACAAGCCTTGTGCTCTCGGCGCTGGCGGCGCTGCTGTGCGTGGCGCTCACCACCATGATGGTCGCGGCACGGCAGAGGCTCGCATCGCGGCGCCGGCTTCCCGGCCCATCCTGGCTCGAACGGGCGCTCGACGGCGGGGCGAGCCTGATCCTCGTCGTGCCGCCGATCGTCATCGGCGCCGGCTGGTTCATCCTCGTGCGCCGGTTCGCGGACGTGTTTGCCTTGGCGCCCGTCATGGTCGTGACGGTCAACGCCGCCATGGCCATCCCCTTCGCGGTGCGGGCGATCCGGCCGGCGCACGACGAGGCGGCGGCACGGCACGACCGGCTCTGTGCGCAGCTTGGCATCGCCGGCTTAGACCGGCTGCGGCTCGTCGACTGGCCCGTGCTCCGGCGGCCGCTCCTGACCGGCTTCGCCTTCGCCATGGCGCTGTCGCTCGGCGATCTCGGAGTCATTGCCCTGTTCGGCAGCGACGCGGTGCAGACCTTGCCATACCTGCTCATGCAACGGATGGGCAGCTACCGCACGGCCGACGCCGCCGGTCTCGCCCTCATCCTTGCGATGCTGTGCTTTCTCTTGATGATGGTCGCCGAGGCGGCGGGCGGCAGGCGGCGATGACGGGGGGAGGAAACGAAGGGTCGGGTGCCGGCGTGGTGCTGGACAAGGTGGCGTTCAGCCACCCGGGTGGCGCGCCGATGCTGTTCGACCTTTCGGTCGGTGCCGGAGAGATCCTCGCGGTGATGGGGCCGAGCGGTTCGGGGAAGTCGACCCTGCTGTCGCTGATCGCCGGTTTCGAGACGCCGGCTGCGGGGCGCATCCTGATCGGCGGAGCGGACGTGACGGACCTGCCGCCGGCCCGCCGGCCCGTTTCCATGATCTTCCAGGAGAACAACCTCTTCGCGCATCTGGACGTCGCGGCGAATGTCGGCCTCGGACGTTCGCCCTCGCTTCGCCTCACACGGGAAGACCGCGAGCACGTGTCGGAATCATTGACGAGCGTTGGCCTCGGGGACAAGGCACGGCGGCTGCCGCGCGAACTGTCGGGCGGCGAGCGCCAACGCGTGGCCTTGGCGCGGGTACTGGTGCGCAATCGGCCGGTGCTGCTGCTCGACGAGGCCTTCGCGTCGCTCGGCCCGGCGCTGCGCGACCAGATGCTCGACCTCCTGAAGGACCTCCAGGCGAGGACGCGCATGACCGTGATCATGGTGACGCACGATCCGCAGGACGCGCTGCGCATTTCCGGCAGGACCGCCTTCATCGAGGAGGGGCAGGTGCGCGAGGTCGGTGATACCGCGGCGATTTTCTCGCAGGCGCGGTCCGATGCGTTGCGGCGTTACCTCGGCGCCGGCTCGCGCGGCCGGTAACAAAGAATTGCCCGGATCAAGACATATTTCTTCCGTATGACCGTTCCACTGAAATAGAAGCTATTTGGTAACCGACGCGGCGGAGAATCAGGGCCGTCGAGCAGCTGATATGCGATATCCAGGCATCACGGCTGCCGTCGCCGCGACCGGCGGGGTCGGAAAGGAAAAGTCCTGAACGAGGCAACAGTGCAGGTCCGGCGGGGTGCGGGCGGGGCGGTTCCATTGCGGAAACTGCCGCGGGCCTTGCTTGTTGCCCTGGCGGCGGCGTTCGTCTCGTCCTGCACCACGTTGGATCCCGGCATCAGCGAGCAGGCGTTCGTGCCCTCGTCGAACCCGGTCACCGTCGATTCGGTTACCCGCAACGACCGGATGGTGGAACTGGCGCGCGCCCAGCATCCGCGCATCCTCGCCACCTATGGCGGCGAATATTCGGATCCGAAGCTGGAGCGGATGGTCGCCAAGGTCGTCGGGAGCCTCACCGTCGCGGCAGGCAATCCCGACCAGACCTACCAGATCACCATCCTGAACTCGCCGAACGTGAACGCCTTCGCACTGCCGGGCGGGTTCCTCTATGTCACCCGCGGCCTTCTGGCGCTGGCCAACGATTCCGCCGAGCTCGCCGCCGTCATCGCGCACGAGATGGGGCACGTCACCGCCAACCACGGCGTCCAGCGGCAGCAGAAGGAAGCCGAGGAGCAGCTCGCCTCGCGCGTGGTGAGCGACGTGCTCAGCGAAAGCCAGATAGCGCGGGCGGCGGTCGTTCGCGGCAAGCTGCGCCTGGCGCAGTTCTCGCGCAACCAGGAACTGGAAGCCGACGCCGTCGGCATCAAGACCATCGGCAACGCCGGTTACGATCCGTTCTCCGCGGCGCGTTTCCTCCAGTCGATGGCGTCCTACGCGGATTTCAGGAGCGTCAGCGGCGCCACGGATGCCAGCCTCGACTTCCTGGCGTCGCACCCCAACGCTCCGCAGCGCATCGAACTCGCGCAGCGCCACGCCCGTCAGTTCGGGGCGCCGGGCGTGGGTACTCGGGACCGCGACTCCTTCCTGGAGGGCGTGGACGGCATGCTGTTCGGCGACACTCCGGAGGAGGGATACGTGCGCGGGCGCGCCTTCCTTCATCCGACGCTCGGCGTGACCTTCACCGTGCCGGAAGGCTTCGTGATCGACAATTCCGCGAGCGCGGTCACCGCGGCAGGTCCGGGCGCCGTCGCCATCCGTTTCGACGGCGTGGCGCTCGACCGCGGCATCACCCTGGAAAACTACCTGCGCAGCGGCTGGGTGGCGGGGCTCGATCCCGCCTCGGTCAGGGCGACGTCGATAAACGGGCAGGATGCGGCAGTGGCTCTGGCGGGTGCAGACGGTTGGCAGTTCCATATCGCCGTCATCCGGGCTGGCGGCCAGGTCTACCGCCTTCTGACGGCCGCGCCCGCGAAGGACAATACCCTGCAGCCGGCGGCTCAATCGGTTCTTGCGAGCTTCAAGGTTTTGAGCGAGGCGGAGAAGCGCAGCCTGAAGCCGCTGCGGGTACGCGTCGTTACCGTCAAACCGGGAGAAACTCTGGGCATGCTGGCGGCGCGCATGAAGGGCGTCGGACGCGCCTTCGACCTGTTCCGGCTGTTGAATGCACTGCCGCCGGGCGGGACCGTGTCGACCGGCGACAAAGTGAAGATCATCACCGACGAATAGGCGCGGAATATCTCGATCGGTTCTCGGGAATCAGGCGGGGGAGGAGCCGAGTTCGGGATTACTCTTCAGCAGCGCCGACCTGAGCTTCGCGAGCGCACGGTTCTCGATCTGACGCACGCGCTCCTTTGAGATGCCGAGTTTAGTACCCAGCGATTCCAGCGTGGCGCCTTCGTCGCGCAGGCGGCGTTCGCGGATGATCCGCAACTCGCGGTCGTTGAGAACCCCCAGCGCCCTGTTGAGCCACATCGTCCGCCGCTCGTCGTCGATCGAGGCGCTCACCACCTCGTCGGGCGTCGGATCCTCGGAAACGAGGAAGTCCATGCGTTCGGACGTCGATTCGCCGCCGTCGGCCACTGGGGCGTTGAGCGATGAATCCGGAGCCGAGAGCCGTGAATCCATCAATGCGACATCGGCGACCGAGACGCCGATCGCATCGGCGATCTCCTGATAGACCGCCGCGCCCTTCAGCGGCTCGGAGCCCTGCGCCAGCCGGGCGCGCAACCTGCGGAGATTGAAGAAGAGGGCCTTCTGGGCGGAACTTGTGCCGCCGCGCACGATCGACCAGTTGCGCAGGATGTGGTCCTGCATGGAAGCGCGGATCCACCACGTCGCATATGTGGAAAAGCGGACGTCCCGTTCGGGCTCGAAGCGGGCCGCGGCTTCCAGGAGGCCGACATGGCCTTCTTGGACGAGGTCGCTCATGGGAAGACCGAAGTAGCGGAATTTTCCCGCCATGGAGATGACAAGCCGCATGTGCGCCATAGTTATCCGGTGGAGCGCTTCCTGGTCGCGGTCGTCTCTCCAGCGCACTGCAAGGTCGTGCTCCTCGACGCGGTCGAGATACGGCGCCTTTCTAGCTGCGCTGATCATCGAGCTTCCGGCTGGTTCGGCGTTCATGGCCCGCTCCTGAACTTGCTACGGCTTGCACCACCCATTACGTTCCGACCGGCATCCCGGATCAACCACGCCGCCTTGCAGCTGCGCTCCAGATGCGGGCCGAAGCGCGAACACGGCTACGGTTTAGGCTCAAACTCCAGGAACCGGGGAACGTTCCAATGATTTCCATCGATCGCGCCGATCTGTCGTTCCATCTGCACGACGTGATCGGAACCGAGCGGCTGCGATCCATGCCGCGCTACGGCGACTACGACCGCGAGACCATCGACGGCATCCTCGACACCGCCGAGCGGATCGCCATGGAGCACTTCCTCCCCCATGCCGCGCTGCTCGATCGCAACGAGCCGAAATTCGTCGATGGAAAGGTGGAGATGGACCCGGCCGTCGGCGCCGCGCTTGCCGTCTATCGCGAGGCGGGCTTCTTCGGCGCCGGGTTCGACCAGGAATGGGGCGGCGCGCAGATGCCGGAATCCGTCAGGGTGGCTACTTCCTTCATGTTTTCCGCTGCCAACGTCTCGACCGCCGGCTACCCGTTCCTCACCATAGGCGCCGCCAATCTCATAGCCACCTTCGGTTCGGCAGAGCAGAAGGAACGCTTCCTGCGGCCCATGATCGAAGGCCGATTCTTCGGCACGATGTGCTTGTCCGAACCGCAGGCCGGTTCATCACTCTCCGACATCGCCACGCGCGCCGAACCGGCCGGGGACGGCACGTACCGCCTGTTCGGCAGGAAGATGTGGATATCGGGAGGCGATCAGGAGATATCGGAAAACATCGTCCACCTGGTGCTGGCGAAGATCCCGGGCGGTCCGGCCGGCGTCAAGGGCATATCGCTGTTCATCGTTCCCAAGCACGAGGTGCTGGATGGGGGAGGAATCGGCGAGCGCAACGGCGTGACGCTCGCCGGCCTGAACCACAAGATGGGTTATCGCGGCACCACCAACACGCTTCTGCATCTGGGCGAGGACAGGCCCTGCGTGGGCCATCTCCTTGGCGAGCCGCACAAGGGCCTCGCCTACATGTTCCATATGATGAACGAGGCACGCATCGGGGTGGGGCTCGGCGCGACGGCGCTCGGCGCCGCGGGCTACCAGGCCTCGCTCGCCTATGCCCGGGAGCGCCCGCAGGGGCGTCAGCCGGACGGTAAGGACCCGGCAAGCCCGCAGGTGCCGATCATCGAGCATGCGGACATCCGCCGCCTGCTCCTGGCGCAGAAGGCAGCCGTGGAAGGCGCGCTGGCGCTCGGGCTCTATTGTGCCGACCTCGTCGACACGCTGCGCGTCGAGACCGACGATGCCGCTCGCCGCGAAAACGAACTGCTCCTCGATCTCCTGACGCCGGTCGCCAAGTCGTGGCCTTCGGAGTTCTGCCTCGAAGCCAATAAGCACGCCATCCAGATCCTGGGCGGCTACGGCTACACGCGCGACTTCCCGCTGGAACGCATCTACCGCGACAACCGACTGAACCCGATCCATGAAGGCACGCACGGCATTCAAGGGCTCGATCTGCTCGGCCGAAAGGTCGGGCAGGCCAACGGGGCCGGCGTCAAGGCGCTGGCGGGCCGCATCATGGCCGACGTCTCGCAGGCGCATGCGTTCGGAGCGCTCTCAGGCTATGCGGAGGCGCTGGCGAACCATCTCGCGGAGACGGTCGGGACGACGCGCAAGCTGGCGGTCGCCGCGTCCGAGAATCCCCGGCTGGGACTGGCCAACGCAACGACTTACCTCGACATGTTCGGACACGTCGTCATCGCGTGGATGTGGAATACCGGTCGGCTATAGGCTGGATCGGGGCCGGCCTGCGCATTGCTGGACGCCACGGGCGGTTTCAGGGCA
>CATMOC010000022.1 GCA_950071955.1 uncultured Mesorhizobium sp.
GGCCGCCGAGGGTGCCGAGCCGAACGACGCCAACGCCATGTCGCTCGCGACCGTGGACGAACTCGGCCAGCCGGATGTGCGCATCGTGCTTCTGAAGGCACTCGATTCGCGCGGCTTCACCTTCTTTACCAATTTCGAGAGCGCCAAGGGCGCGGAACTGCTTGCCTCCATGAAGGCGGCCATGTGCTTCCACTGGAAATCACTGCGCCGCCAGGTGCGCATCCGCGGCCCGGTGGAGATCGTGTCGGCCGAGGAGGCCGATGCCTACTATGCCTCGCGCCCACGCGGCAGCCGCATCGGCGCCTGGGCATCCAAGCAGTCGCGTCCGCTCGAAAGCCGATTCGCGCTGGAGAAGGCCGTGGCGGAATTCACCGCGCGCTACGCCATCGGCGAGATACCCCGCCCCGAACACTGGTCGGGCTTCCGCCTCAAGCCGCAGGCAATGGAGTTCTGGCACGACCGCCCGTTCCGCCTGCACGATCGCGTTCGCTTCGAGGGCCGGGACGGCGGCTGGGACAAGACGCGGCTTTATCCGTGAACGGGTAGGCTGTCAGTTGCCGCGCCGGCCGCGGCCGGAATAGCGCAACAGCCTGATCGCGGTCGCCACCGCGATGCCGAGCAGCGGCCATTTCGCCCAGAATTCTCCGCTCCAGGTGAACAGGTTGATCGCAGTCACGACGATCGCCACGATCGCAAGTCCGGCGAATTCCTTGGGTATCGAAAGCCTGGAGGCGAGGTTTCCGCCTTGCGACGGCACCGGCGGCGCGTTGCGTCCCCAGGACTCCCGCCCGGGCGCGTGGGGCGGTTCCGGCGCTTCGTGTCGCCGCGGCCTGGCCGCCTCGTCGCCGATCCGCACGGAGTAGCTCGGCACGCGCTCTTCGATGTTCTTGACGGATAGGTCGCCGAGGAAATCGAAGCTGACGGCGACCTTGTTGCGGACCTGCTCGTAGACGGTGTTCGAGATCAGGATGCCGCCCGGCTCGGCCTCCGATTGCAGCCGCGCGGCGATGTTGACGCCGTCGCCGTAGATATCGTCGCCGTCGGCTATGACGTCGCCGAGATTGATGCCGATGCGAAAGAACATGCGCGCTTCCTGCGGGCGCGCGGCATTGCGCTGGGCGAGCTCGTTCTGCACGTCGATGGCCGCGCGCACCGCCTCGACGACGCTGCCGAACTCGGCGATGACAGCATCGCCCCAGGTGTTCACCACCCGGCCGTTGTGCGTCTCCACCAGCCGCCCCATGGCCTCGCGGTACTGCTTGAGCGTGGCGAGCGTGCCCTCCTCGTCATGTTCCATCAGGCGCGAATAGCCCTGCACGTCGGCGGCGAAAACCGTCGTCAGCTTACGTGTCGTTGCGGCCATGGGCGGGATCCTTCGGCTGGCAGAAAGGATGTAGCCAATCCTGGCGGTGGATGCCAGCGATGCAGGACGGCGCCGGAGGGACTACGCGTATTCGTCCAGGGTCGCGCGGACCCCAAAAAACGGGCGCGGACCGGAGGCCGGCCGAGTGCTCCCGGTACATGTCGCGACAATCTCCAAGATCAGGCCGTGTTGACCCTTGGATGGCGTGACCGTCCCGGAACGTCTACCGACCCTTATTCCGCGGCAGCTTCAATCCGGGAGCTCGGCGTCGCGCCGAGGGCCGAGAAATAGAAGTCGAGCATCGAGTTGAGCGGCGCCGGATCGCGCAACAGGCGGCTGCGCAGTGCGGCGCCCTCCCAGCAATTGACGACGAGGTTCGCCATGTGGCGCGGATCAGCGCCAGGCGGCAGATCGCCGCTGGCTTGCGCTTGCTCCATGCAGTCAGCAATTCGGCCGGCGATGGCGCTCAGGCACGCCTCGATCTTTTCCTGGAAGGCAGAGCTCACTCCTGAAAGCTCCTGCCCGAGGCCGCCGAGCATGCATCCGAGATAGCCGTCTTCGCGATATTTGTCGCGCGTGGACTCGAAGAACTTGCGAACCCGGTCGAGCGGCGGAAGCGATTGGTCGCCGAGCGACTCGTCAAGGCCACGATGGACCTCATCCATGTAGCGCTCAATCACCTGCAGGGCAAAATCCTCCTTGCTGGCGAAGTGATGATAGAACGAACCCTTCGGCACGCCTGTCTCCTTGAGCACCGCCTGGATGCCAAGATCGTTGTAGCCGTGGCGCAGGAGCATGGTCAGTCCCGCGTTGAGCATGCGTTCCTTGGTGGAGTAGTTCATGGAAAAACCGTCCGATGCATCGTTCCTTCTACGTGAGAGGTCGGTTGCCTCGTCGCGAAGGTCAAGGCCGTCCCGCTCAGTGCGGGACGGCTCTGCTGCAGGCGCCTCATAAATCGGTCGATCCGAGCGCCTCTTAGAGCGCAGCACCGACGTCTCCTCGGACCACCTAGAACGGTGATGGCGCCGGTGCCGGGCCGAGTTCCGGCGCGCCGCGGATCAGTGCCGGTGTTCGGGCGGTGCGAAGAGGATCAGTTCCACGCGATTGTCGCCTTCGACATAAGCGTCGTGGCCAGGCGGAATCTCGAAAAAATCGCCCGGCGCGATCGTCGTGCTTGCCCCGGTACCGAGCATGCGGACCACGAGAGTACCGGCGATACAGTAGCCGGTGTGGTGCATCGGACAGGAGTCCGGATTGCCGAGAAGAGGCTTTTCGTTCTTTTCCCAGGTCCAGCCCGGCTCGAACACCGCGTGCATGCCGGCCGCTCCGGTCCCCATTTTGACAATGGCGATACCACCGCATTCCTTCATGTCGAGCACTTCGTCGGGTTTGTCGAAGCGCCGCGTCTCGATGGCTGTGGTCATGACGTCATCTCCTCTCTGCTGACTGCTGACTGCTGACTGCTGACTGCTGACGAATAGCGCCGGAACAATAGTCCGCTCCGGCACTATTAGACCGGTCGGTCTAGAGAGAAGATCGCACGTGAAAAGGCGGGCGTCAATCACCGCAATCAGAATCGGTGGCGTAGCCGATCAACGTCGGCGCGCAAGGATCGAGGGGCTGCTCCCTGGCAGGAGTGCCGCAACCGTCGCCTCCCGCGTGGTCGCCCGCAGTGTCCGGACTTAGCCGTAGTATCGCTGACCTCGACGACCGAGGTGGTGCGAAGCTCTCATCTACCGAGAATGGCGCACCCTCGCGAGGCTCATCGATGGCCCCACGTTCCGCTACGCCCTCTTGCGGCTCATGAACGCCATGAACGCCTGGCGGGCCTCGTCGGACTTCAGCCGTGCGCGGAAGTGGGTGCCTTCTTCCTGGATGCGGGCCACGAGGGGTTCGCGGTCGCCGCGCATCAGGTCGCGGGCGATCTTGAGCGCCTCGGGCGGTTTGGCGGCGATCGCCTCGGCCGCCTTCAGGGCGGCGGCTTCCAGCTCGTCCTCGGCGACGACGGCGTAGATCAGGCCGGCGGCCAAGGCCCGTTCTGCCGAAAAACCTTCGCCGAGACCGAGCAGCGCGAAGGCCTGCTGGCGCCCCAGCACCGCCGGCGCGAGCAGGCTGGAGCCTGCTTCGGGCACCAGGCCGAGATCGACGAAGGGCGTACGGAACTCGGTGCGGGGTGTGGCGAAGGTCAGGTCGCAGTGCAGGTTGATTGTCGTGCCGATGCCGACGGCGATGCCGTCGACCGCCGAGACCAGCGGCTTCTGCGACTTCGCCAGCGCCAGCAAGAAATCATAGACCTCCATGCCACCCTCGCTGCCGGTCGCCACCGCCATGAAGTCGGAAAGATCGTTGCCGGAGGAGAATGCCCCCGGCACCCCGAGGATCAGGTGCACCCGCACGGACGCATCGGCGTCGCCGTCCGTCAGGGCCTTGGCCATCGCGGCGTACATGGCGCGGGTAATCGCATTCTTCTTGTCCGGACGGTTCATCCGGATGATCTGCACCGGGCCTTGCCGCGCGATGTCGATGTGGTCAGTCATTTCTCTTCTTCCCCGGTCAGCCCAGCGCCTTCGCGGCTTCGGCGAGGCTGTCGGCGCCGTCGATCACCCGTTCGCGCAAGGCGGCCGTCTCGCCGGCCAGGTTTTCGGCGAAGAAGCGGCAGAGGGCGATGCGGTCCGGGGCCTTGGACGCCACCGCGCCGCGGCCGAGATAGGCCGCACCCGCGGCGAGCGCGAAGAGGCGGAGATAGGGCGTGGCGCCGGCGAGCGCGGCGTGCATCTTCCCGTCCGTGTGGCAGCCCTGAAGGAAGCGCGTGGCGGCATCGAGATCGTCGAGCGCGGCGGAAATCTTTTCTCCCGTGCGGCCGAACTCCGGCAGGTTCGAGGCGCGAACGGCCTCGGCGTCGGCGCGCAGTTCGCCGATGTAGCCAGCGACATGATCGCCGCCGCCGGTCGGCAGCTTGCGCACCACGAGGTCGATCGCCTGGATGCCGTTGGTGCCCTCGTAGATCGGCGCGATGCGCGCGTCGCGATAGAGCGCGGCCGCGCCCGTCTCCTCGATGAAGCCCATGCCGCCGTGGATCTGCACGCCTATCGAGGCAACCTCGACGCCGACATCGGTCGGAAAGGCCTTCGCCACCGGCGTCAGGAGATTGGCGCGGTCCTGCCAGTGGCGCGCCGCATCGCCAGCCTTGGCGCGGGCCATGTCGGTGGCGTGGGCGCAGGAGTAGGCGATGGCGCGGGAGGCCGCTGTCAGCGCCTTCATGGTCAGAAGGTTTCGCTGCACGTCGGGATGGAGAACGATCGGCGCCATGCCCTCGCCCGTGAAGCCGGGCGCCTTGCCCTGCCGCCGGTCGACGGCGTAGGCGTGCGCCCGCTGCCAGGCGGCTTCGGCGATCGCCACGCCCTGCATGCCGACGGCCAGGCGGGCATTGTTCATCATGGTGAACATGCAGGCGAGACCCTTGTTCTCCTCCCCGACAAGGAAGCCAACAGCGCCTGGCTCGCGATCCTTCGCGAAGCCGTCGCCGTAGATCATGGTGCAGGTCGGCGAGGCGTGGATGCCGAGTTTTTCCTCGATCGAAGAACAGAAGACGTCGTTGCGCGCGCCGGGATTGCCCTCCCCGTCGGGCAGGAACTTCGGCACCAGGAACAGCGATATGCCGCGCGTGCCGGCCGGCGCATCGGGCAGGCGCGCCAGCACCAGGTGGACGATGTTGTCGGTGAAATCGTGCTCGCCGAAAGTGATGAAGATCTTCTGGCCGAAGATGCGGTACGTGCCGTCGTCCGCCCGCTCCGCCCGTGTCCTGAGTGCGGCAAGATCCGAACCGGCCTGCGGCTCGGTCAGGTTCATCGTGCCCATCCACTCGCCCGACACCATTCTGGGAAGATAGAGCGCCTTCAGTTCCTCGCTGGCGTGCTTCTCGATCGCCTCGACCGCGCCCATGGTGAGCGTCGGCCCAAGCGCGAAGGCCATGGAGCCGGCATTCCACATCTCGAGCGCCGCCACCCCGAGCATCTGCGGCAGTCCCTGCCCTCCGAACTCCCCGGGTCCCGACAGCGCGTTCCAGCCGCCTTCGCGCCAGCGCCGGTAGAGTTCCTTCCAGCCCTCGGGCATGGTGACGGCTGCGTCCTGCAGCCGCGCGCCCTGCTCATCACCGATCATCGCCAGCGGCGCCACCTCCTCGCCGGCAAAGCGCCCGGCCTCCGACAGGATCGCCTCGACCAGGTCCGGCGTCAGGTCGGGGAAGGCGCCGTCCTCGATCGCCGCGCCGAGGCCGGCGATGTCGTTGAGCGCGAAGGCGATGTCCTCGACGGGGGCACGGTACATGGGTCTTCCTCCTGCATTCCTCGGCGCACGGGCGCGGTCTTTCGGCCAGCACCTACCGCGTTCACGGCTAGTGTCTTTTGACGTTTACGTCAATCAGAGCAGACGGGCGGCGCGGGCAATTCCGTGTGAGATACGGCCTGATCGCGCAGTTCGCACCCCATCATGCCTACTCGGCTGAAATGGGTCGCCGCTGCGCGGGGGTCGACCGCCTCGACCCATCCGGCTACAACTCGGGCTGAAGGAGTTCGCCATGCTTGCGCGGCCGGAAAAGTTCAGATGCATCGAATGCGGCCTGGCCTTCGGCGAGGACGGTTTCAGCAACTATTACGGCAAGCTGGACAACGGCCCGGCCTACTGGTGCGATCGCGGTGTGCTGTGTTCGCCCGCATGCTCGCTCGCCCACACCCGCCGCCGCGCGGCGGACGGCACGTTGCCGAAGAGGCCGGCGGACAATCCGATGGGATGAGGAGCGACATCCTTCTAGTCGCGCTCGCTTGAAGGCTTTCCGCCGTGCTCATCCTCCCAGCGGCGGCGGGCCGCCTCCAGGTCGGCGGAAATGCCGGAAGCGCGCGCCTTCGGCAAGGATGGCAGTACCGATCCGATCCCGCTCGCGGCAAGCAGCGCATCCCCCATGATCTTGAGCGCGACCGGCCAACCCTTGCCGTGCTCGCGCTCGGCCTCGGCGTCCGGGAAACCGGTCTGGACGAGCTCGATGCGAGTGCCGTCACCATCGGGCGAAAAATCGACCGATACCGTGGAGTGAAAGTCAGTCCCGGCGAAGAGATAGGAGTAACTCAGCCGCCGCTCGGGCTCGACCTCGTGATAGACGCCCCACGGATGCTCGATCACGCCCGTCTTGCGGTTTTCCAGCCGCCAGAGCCCTCCGGGGCGCAGGTCGAGTTCGAGCACGCTTGCGCGAAAACCATGCGAGGAGGCAAACCATACCGAGACGCAGTCCGGATCGGTCCAGACTTGCCACACCAGGTCGGGCGCGGCGGCGAAACGGCGCGTGAGGCGAAGCACGTTGTGGCGGCGGTCCGCGGGGGCGGTCATGGCGTTCCTCCCTTGTCGCGCGGCGCGGCCATTCCGGCCAGAAACGCGTCCATCCGTCCGAAGGTATCTTCCCAGTCGGCGCGGCAACGGTCGATCCAGCCGCTCGCCGCGTCGAGCCCCCGCGGCGCGATGCGGCAAGGTCGCGTCTGTGCCTCGCGCCCGCGCTCGATCAGCCCAGCCTGCTGCAGAACCTTGAGGTGTTTGGAGATTGCGGGCTGGCTCATCCCGCGGCCTTCGACGAGTTGGCTCACCGTGCGCTCGCCGAGCGCAAGTTCCGCCAGAATCGCCCGGCGGGTCGGGTCGGCCAGTGCCGAGAAAGTCTGAGAGAGTGGATCAGGCATTAGTATATCCGTTCAGTTATATAACTTATCGGATATACACTTGCTGATGTCAAGCCAAACGTCGCCTGGGCGCTGGCGCGCGCGACCGGATGAGGTCGGTTGGCCAGCCGCTCCGGAGCGGCCGCCGCGTCCCGTGTCAGCTCTTCTTGCGCGCCAGCGTCGAGGTACCGCTCGTCGCCTGCTTGATCTGGCTGCCGAGCGTCGGTTCGGCCTTTGCAGCCACCTTCTCCTGCTTCGGCTTCCTGATTTCGCGGCTGCTGCGTTTCTGACCCTTAGCCATGACCGAACGTCCTTTCGATGAGTGAAGCATCCGTCGAGGTTTCGCGGATGGCTTCGAGTTCGCTCTGAGAGGTCACGCGCTCATGGCGCTCCTCGTCGTTGCGGATGCGGTACTGGGGCGAGTCGCCGCGCGGCGGAAGGGTGCGCGTGACGTGATAGATTTCCGCCAACGCGGCTGGCTGGCCGAAGCCGCCGCGGAAGCGGACCGCCTGGCCGATGGCGAAGAGATGCGTGGGCACCTCGCGGCGGGCGGGTCGAGCGGCCAGCGGCCGAGTCCTGATCGGTGTCGTGGTCATGTCTGGTCCTTTTTCAGTGCGGCGTCGAGATCGCCGGGAGTGATGGGCACCATGCGCCGCATGGTCGAGCGAACTCCGATCGCGGGCAGATGGATGAAAGCGCCGACGCGTAGCCATGCCGTGCGAGAAACCCCCTCGATCGCCTCCTCGTCATGATCGACGAGATAGTCTCCGGCCGGTTGCGGCGCATCGAAGCCGGGCAGCAGGAAGGCGGAGGAGAAGGAGACGGTGGTCTGCGTGGTTCGTGTCGTCACGGTCGGCTCCCCCGCGGCAACGCGAGCGGGCCGCTTGATTGTTCATGTCCGAACCGGAACGCCGCCGGACTGCCAGTACATCCGTGGTCAGCGCCGGGGCTTGTTTCCGTGTCCGGACAGAACGACCAGCCGCGCCTTCCGGCGCATGCGGTCGTGTTCGTGAATTCGGGGGTGAATGGCGGGTCTCTGACACCGCAACAGCCAAGTCGGCCAAATCAACGCATTTATCAGATACGCCTTGTGCGGAGGGAATGCAAGAGCGGCGATCGTGCCGAAGTGGTGGAGCCGGCGCTAAGACGACCGATGTGCACCCTTGCGGGCGCGCCGTTCAGGCGCCCGCCCGCTCCCGGTCGATCTCGCGCCAGCCGATGTCGCGGCGGCAGAAGCCCTCCGGCCAGTCGATACGGTCGACCGCGGCATAGGCTTTTTCGCGCGCATCGGCCACGGTGCGGCCGGTCGCGGTGACGTTCAGCACGCGGCCTCCGTTCGCAACGATTGCGCCGTCCCTTTCGACGGTGCCGGCATGGAAGATCTCGACGCCGCCGGCCGCCGCTTCGGCCAGGCCGCGGATCGTGCTGCCCTTCTCCGGCGTGCCGGGATAGCCAGGCGCCGCCATGACGACGGTGAGCGCCGCCTCGTCGCGCCAGCGGACCGACATGTGCCCAAGCTGCCCGTCGGCCGCGGCCTTCAAGAGCACCAGAAGGTCGTCCTTCAGCCGCATCATCAGCACCTGGCATTCGGGATCGCCGAAGCGGACGTTGTATTCGATGAGCTTGGGCCCGTCGGCCGTAAGCATCAGCCCGGCGTAGAGCACGCCGGAGAACGGCGCGCCGGCCTCGGCCATGCCGCGCATGGTGGGCTCGACGATCTCGCGCATCACCCGGTCGACGAGTGCCGGCGTCATGACCGAGGCCGGCGAATAGGCGCCCATGCCGCCGGTGTTCGGCCCCGTGTCGCCGTCGCCGACGCGCTTGTGGTCCTGCGCCGTGCCGAAGGGCAGCGCCACCTTGCCGTCGCACAGGCAGAAGAAGCTCGCCTCCTCGCCGGTGAGAAATTCCTCGACTACCACCTCCGCGCCGGCTCCGCCGAAGGCGCCGTCGAAACAGTCGTCCACGGCAGAGAGCGCCTCGTCGAGCGTCGTGGCGACGGTCACACCCTTGCCGGCCGCGAGCCCGTCGGCCTTGACCACGACGGGCGCGCCGACCTCTCTCACATATGCCCTGGCCTCCGGCGCGTCGTCGAAGCGCCGATAGGCGGCGGTCGGGATGCCCATGCGGGCGCAGAGGTCCTTCGTGAATCCCTTGGAGCCTTCGAGCCTTGCGGCCTCGGCCGAGGGACCGAAGACAGCTACCCCGCCGGCGCGCAGGTGGTCGGCGAGCCCCGCCACCAGCGGCGCCTCGGGCCCGACCACGACGAGATCGATCGCATGTGCGCGGCAGAAGGCGAGCACCGCCTCGTGATCGGCGGTGTCCAGCGCCACGCATTCGGCATCGCGCGCGATGCCGGGATTCCCCGGCGCGGCGTAGAGCTTCGTCAGCATGGGCGAAGCGGCGAGCTTCCAGGCCAGCGCATGTTCGCGTCCGCCCGACCCGATCAGAAGCACGTTCATTGTCGCCGGTTCCTGCTCATCACCTGTCGCGGGACCGCCTAGGCTGCCGGGCGGGAAGGGTCAAGCGAAAGCGGCCGTTGCCCTGCCGGAGAGACCGGAAGGCGGTGGCCGGGGAGAAGAAACGCGCGGCGCCTTCCCTTGACGCCACCGCCCTGCCCTGCCACTCCACCGGCATGGAGACGATCCAATCCCGCGACGCGCAGGGGCGCGTCGCCGACGCGCCGAGCCGGCACTGGGTCTACCGCGTCCTGCCGCCGCGGTTCTGGCCCTATGCGCAGCTCGCACGGTGGGACCGGCCGATCGGCTGGCAGCTCCTGCTCTGGCCATGCTGGTGGTCGGCGGCACTCGCGGCAATCGCATACGCCCGGCCGGGCGATCCGGTGATGAGCCTCCTGCCTAACCCGTGGCACCTGGTGCTCTTCCTCGCCGGCGCGATGGCGATGCGCGGCGCCGGCTGCACCTTCAACGACCTCGCCGACGAAGACATCGACGCCCGCGTCGAGCGAACGCGCTCGCGGCCGTTGCCGGCCGGCAAGGTCACGCGCCGGCAGGCCTGGACCTTCCTGGTCGCGCAGGCGCTCATCGGGCTTGCCGTGCTCGTGCAGTTCAACGGCTTCACCATCCTGCTCGGCATCGCCTCGCTGGCCGTCGTTGCGATCTATCCGTTCATGAAGCGCTTCACCGACTGGCCGCAGTTCGGCCTGGGGCTCGCCTTCTCCTGGGGCGCGCTGATGGGCTGGGCCGCCGCCTTCGGGGAACTCGGCTCGCCAGCGCTCCTGCTTTACGCCGGCTCGATCCTGTGGGTGATCGGCTACGACACGATCTACGCCCACCAGGACAAGGAAGACGATGCCGTGGTCGGCGTGCGCTCCACGGCGCGGCTCTTCGGGGCACGGACGAAGCCCTGGCTGATCGGCCTCTATGGCGGCGCGCTGGTGCTGATGGGGGCGGCCTGCGCCTCCGCCATGGCGCCGTTTCCCGCGCTTGCGGGGCTTCTGGCGGCGGGTGCCCACATGATGCGGCAGGTGCAGGCGCTCGACATCGACGATCCCGACCAGTGCCTTCGCCTGTTCCGGTCGAACAATGTGGTGGGCTGGCTCGTCTTTCTCGGCTTTGTCGGGGCCGGAATCTGGGCGGCGATCAGCCCGCGGTTCTGAACGGGAACGCGCCCCTCAGGAGCGCGCGATGATTTCCTCGCCCCGGATGACGAGGCGCAGACCGAGCGTCGCGGTCTTGCGGCGGGCGAGGAAGCGCGGGCGGCGCGGCTGCGAGCCGGTGCGCTTGCGGCGCCCGACCGGCGCGGCCCGGGCCGCTGCGGAAAGCGATTCCTCCAGCGTGCGGGCGATGCCGTCCGCCTCTATCAGGAGCATCGGCAACCCGTAGGCATCGGCCCAGGCGCGCCAGTCGGCAGCGACATCGTCGAGATCGTAGGCGACCAGCAGCGGAATGCACAGCATCGGGTCGGAATGCAGGAGTTCAAGCGTGACCGTCACGCCGCCGCCCCCGTCCTCGATCGCACGCGCGGCGACGCCCCTGAAGGTGCGCGCCGGTAACAGGATCGACACGGGCAGTCCCGAGCGCTCGAGCATCCGCCGCATCACCGCGCCGCGCCGGTCGATTGTCACGGACACCTCGCCCATATCGTCGCGAGCGGCGAAGCTCGTCACCTGCGGCAGTCGGAACGGATCGAGCCGCAATGCGCGGCCAGCCCAGGCGGGGTTGGTCACCGTATTCATCATTCGCCTTCCTGCATCCCTGAGAGCCGGTTTTGCGGTCCTCGCGGGCCGATTTTCCGGCCTCTTTATGTCTTGCAGGCTAGCGTGGCAGCCTTACTGGCGGACTTAAGAAGTTGGGTTAAATTTTGCTGATCTTTTCGATGGTTAGCGGATTGCAACCAGCGCGCGCGGCAACACCAGCCAGCGTGCGCGGAAAAACCCGGCGCGACGCGCGGACGGGCAGAAAAAAAGAAAAAGCCCTCCCGGAGGGGCGGACCGGGAGGGCGCCGTCAGGCCAGGGACGGGGGACGGGCCGGACGGAGGGCTACGAAGGGGAGCAGCGGGAGCGTGGCGCAAGGTGCACCACGACGTTCAGATCCGCTTCCCGCGCTTCAGGTCTTCGTTTTGTCGGATGTCATGTTTCAGAAGCAGGTGTCCCGCTTTCTGGAGACATGCTTCAAAGCAGCATCATCTGTTCGCCGGCGCGTGCCGGCGGCTTGAAGAGGTCGATCCGAAGCGTCAGCTTCGAGCGGTTGAGGCCGAGGCGGCGGGCGGCGATCTCGAAGCGGCGGCCGATCTGCCAGGCATAGGGACCGGTGCCCTTCATGCGAGTTCCCCAGGCGGAATCGTAGTCCTTGCCGTCGCGCATCGAGCGCACCAGAGACATCACGTGACGGTAGCGGTCCGGATAGTGCCTGAGCAGCCAGTCCTTGAAGATCGGGCTTACCTCCAGCGGCAACCGCAGGACGATGTAGCCCGCCTCCCGAGCGCCCATGGCCTCGGCCGATTCGAGGATGCGCTCCACTTCGTGGTCGGTGAGGCCAGGCACGACGGGGGCCACCATGACGGAGACCGGGATACCCGCGCCGGCCAGCGCCTTCATCGCCTCGAGCCGCCGCGTCGGCGTCGCGGCGCGTGGCTCCATGGTACGGGCGAGCCGGCGGTCCAGCGTCGTGACCGAAAGTGCCACCTTCGCGAGGCCCTTTTCCGCCATGCGCGCGAGGATGTCGGCATCGCGGGTCACCAGCGCCGACTTGGTGACGATGCCGACCGGATGATCATGCGCTTCGAGAACCTCGAGCACTTCGCGCATGATGCGGTACTGTTTCTCGATCGGCTGGTAGGGATCGGTGTTGGTGCCGATTGCGATGGTTTTCGCCTGATAGCCTTCCTTGCCGAGTTCCCGCTCCAAGAGTTTCGCGGCATCCGGCTTGGAGAAGAGCTTCGATTCGAAATCCAGTCCGGCGGACAGGCCCATGTAGCCGTGCGTGGGGCGGGCGAAGCAATAGACGCAGCCATGCTCGCAGCCGCGATAGGGATTGATCGAGCGGTCGAAGGAGATGTCGGGGGAGTCGTTGCGCGTGATGATGTTGCGCGGTTTCTCTGCCTGGACTTCGGTCTTGAACGGCGGCAGATCCTCCAGCGTGTTCCAGCCGTCGTCAAAGACGTCGCGCCGGATGGCCTCGAAGCGGCCTGCCGGATTGATCCCCGCGGCGCGGCCCCGCCGGCGTTCGCCGCCGATCCTGACACCGCTTTGTTCAATCATGGCATTGGCCAATCCGCTGTCTCCGCTTGCAAAAGCGGCAATGTCCGCGCGTGCGATCTGTTCCATTTTCGTCTCCGTTCGGCGGCCCGGGAATCGTCGTTTCGATGAAACTATTCCTATCGGTGAGATGAGAACAAATCAAGAACTTTATCGTTGTGCGGTGCAGCGCTGGAATTCGGCTAATCTTTCGGCTAAGCGGGAGACATGTTGACGGTGCTCATCGAGACGCGCAACGACGAGGACGCACTCGCGCGCACGCTGATGTCGCTCGTTTCTGGCGCCGTGGAAGGCATCGTGCGCGAGGTGATGGTGCACGATCGGGGATCGACCGACCACACCGCCGCGGTCGCCGACCACGCCGGATGCGCGCTGATCCCTAACGGCGAACTCGCCAGCGGCATGCGGCGTGCCAAGGGCGACTGGCTGCTTTTCATCGAGCCCGGAGCGAAGCTTTCGGACGGCTGGATCGACGCCGTCGTCGCGCATGTCGCGCGGCGGACCACCCCCGGACGCTTCCTGCGCTCACGGTCCGCAGAGCCGAGATTCCTCTCGCGCTGGTTCACGAGAAAGCGGCCGCTCGCCGAAGGCTTGCTGGTGAGCAAGCCGCAGGCTCTGGCTAAGCTGAGACCCGGTGAAGAGGTCGAAGCCTTCGCCCGGCGCATTTCCGGCCAACGCATCCCGGCCGAGATCATCCCTGCAGAGGCGAGGCAGAACAGGCGCAGGATAGCGGATACCCGCTGACGCCCGAGGCTGTCAGGTCAGGGTGCCGCCGCGCCTGAGATGTTCGTCGAGACGCGGCATGATCTCGACGAAGTTGCACGGCATGTGGCGATAGTCGAGCTGCGCCCTGAGGATGCCATCCCAGGCATCGCGGCAGGCGCCCGGCGAGCCGGGCAGCACGAAGACGAAGGTCTGGTTGATCAGGCCGGCAGTCGCCCGGCTCTGGATCGTCGAGGTGCCAATCTTGTCGTACGAGATGCGGTGAAAGACTTCCGAGAATCCGTCCATGCGCTTCTGAAACAGCGGCTCCAGCGCCTCGGGCGTGACGTCGCGGCCGGTGAACCCCGTCCCGCCCGTGGTGATCACGACGTCGATTGCGGGATCGCGCGACCAGTCCATTACGATTCCCGCGATCTTTCCCGCGTCGTCCGTGACGATCCGGCGGTCGGCGAGGCGATGGCCGGCGTCGGCGATGCGCTCGGCGAGCGTGCGCCCCGACTTGTCGTCGTCCAGCGTGCGCGTGTCGGACACGGTCAGGACGGCGACGCCGACCGGAATGAAAGGCCGGATCTCGTCGAGTCGCTCCAGGCTCATGCGTGTGCTCCCATCGTTCTCGTCGGTTCCACGAACCACCCCGGATGCCCCGAGCGGATCGCCGCCGCGGCGCGCGCGGCGGCCCGCGGCCCGGGAAACAGGCCGAAGCAGGTCGCGCCCGAGCCCGTCATCCGGGCAAAGCCTGCGCCCGCCGCGCGCAGCGCGTCAAGCGCCTGCCCGATGTCGGGAGCGATCGCGCGCGCCGGCTCCTCGAGGTCGTTGCGGGTTCCGGCGAGCCAATCGCAGACCGCGCCATGATCCGCGTGCCGCGGCATAGGGGGAAGCGGCGGGTTTTCGCGGCTGGCGAGGCGCCTGAACACGTCGGGCGTCGAGACCCCCGCGCCCGGGTTGACCAGAACCATGTCCAGCTCTGGCCAGTCTTCCAGCGGGCTGATTTCCTCGCCGATCCCGCGGGCGAGAAGCGGCCGTCCGGAAAGGCACATCGGCACGTCGGCGCCAAGGTCGGCTCCGAGAACGGCGAGCGCCGGATGGGAGAGACGCAGGTCCCAGAGCCGCGAGAGCGCGCGCAGGGCGGCGGCGGCATCGCTCGATCCCCCGCCCATGCCCGACGCGACCGGGAGGTTCTTCTCGAGCAGGATGGAAACCGGCGGGCATGGCGCGGCCCCCGATGCCAGCCGCACGCGGTCGCGGGCTCGAAGGACGAGGTTGCTGTCGTCAGCGGAAAGCCCCGTGGCGAAGCGGCCGGTGACGGCGAATTCGTCCTCAGCCGAGGGATGAAACTGCAGCCGGTCGCCGAGTTCGCAGAAGACCGCGAGCGTTTCGAGGAGATGGTAGCCGTCGGCGCGCCTGCCCGTCACATGCAGGGCGAGGTTGATCTTGGCGGGAGCGGAAAGAGAAAGCGGAGCCTGGGCCATGCCGCGCCAGTAGCCCGGACGCTCAGTCCTTGGCCAGCCTGTATTCGCCGGTCTCGGGATCCTTTACCAGCGTGCCGGTCGAGCCGACCGAGGCTTCCTTCTCGGCCCGGCGGACACGCGCCGACACGCGTTCGGCCTCCTTGAGGAAGGCGCGGTAGCCGATGTAGCCGACCGCCGCGACGACGACGAAGAAGATCAACTGCGGCATGTGTTCCTGCTCCTCAAGCAAGGCCGACCCTTCTCGCCGGCACCATACCATAGAACGCGCCGGCAGCCGACGCGAAAAGCTCAAAGCCCGTAGCGGGCCCAATGCGCGCGCTCCGTTGCGGCATCGAGGACGCCGTTGGCGAGCCCGGCCGAAAGCTCGGCCGTGTCCGTGCCGTTGCGGATGCCGAAGAAGCCC
>CATMOC010000023.1 GCA_950071955.1 uncultured Mesorhizobium sp.
GGCCGCGGCGGTTGATCAGATGCGGCGGCTGACCGCCGATCTCCTCGCCGCGCAGCCGGATGCTGCCAGCGCTCGGATGGTAGTGCCCGCTGACGAGATGGAAGAGCGTCGACTTGCCGGCTCCGTTGGGTCCAATGATGGCGTGGCGTTCGCCAGTCGGTACGGCGAGATCGACGCCGCGGATGATCTCGATGGAGCCGAAGCTCTTGCGCAGGCCGGACAGTTCGAGCGCGGGCACGGTCATCGGACGTTCCCCCGCGCGGCTTCGACCGCGTCGCCATAGGCCTCCAGCGCCAGCCGGCCCGCCTTGAGGAACAGCCAGAGCCCGACGGCGAGCATCGCCGCGGCGATCAGCCATGGCAGGGGCGAACTGGCATCGAAAGGAACATAGAGGAAGCTCATTGCCGGCCCTTCCGGCGCGTTGACGGTAAGCTGGTAGGTCATCTCGATCAGCATCGACAGGCCTGCCAGGGCGAGCAGGCCCGGCAGCAGCGCCGTCAGATAGCGGGGCAATACCTTGTGGAGCCGGCCTGACACGAGTACAGGCTGCTGCCTGGCCACGAGGCCCGCGATGCCGTCGGGCACGAACATGACGATGCCTATGAACAGGAGGCCGAAATAGAGCTGCCAGGCGCCGGTGACGTCGCTCAGCATCACCTGCAGATAGGTCACCAGGATGGCGCCGATGATCGGGCCGGCGAAATTGCCGACGCCGCCGATATAGGCCATGAGCACCACGGTGCCCGACTGGGCCGCGCCCATCGCCGAGGACGTCACGATCTCGAAATTCAGGGCCGCCAGCCCTCCGGCAACGCCGGCGAACAGGCCCGCCATCGAGAAAGAGAGGAAGCGCACGGTGGTGGTGTTGTAGCCGATGAAGGAGGCGCGGACGGGATTGTCGCGCACGGCGTTGCAGATGCGCCCGAACGGCGTGCGGGTCAGCGCGTACATCGCCGCCACCGACAGGAAAAGCCACGCGGCAATGAGGAAGTAGACCTGGATCTGCGGACCGAAAGAAATGCCGAACATCTGCAGGACCCGCGTGCGATCGACCGAGATGCCCTCCTCGCCGCCGAAGGCGGAGCGCAGGATGAGCGAACTCGAAGCCACCAGTTCGCCGATGCCGAGCGTGATCATGGCGAAGGCGGTGCCGGCCCGGCGCGTCGCCACGGCGCCGAAGATGACGCCGAAGAGAAGGCCTGTGAGACCGCCGATGATCGGGAAGACCTCGAGCGGAAGCGGCGCGCCGGTGACACGCACGATGTTCATGGCATGCGCGGTCAGAAAGCCGCCGAGACCGAAGAAGACGGCGTGGCCGAAGGAAAGCAGCCCCGTCTGGCCGAGCAGCATGTTGTACGAGAGGGAGAAGATGATCATGATGCCCATCAGGCACATGGTGCTGATCGCGAGCCCTGAGTTCAGGACATAGGGAAGGGCGACCAGGACGACGGCGAGTGCTATCCATACTCCATAGGTCGCGAGGAAGCTCCTGCGACGGGCGGACGGCAGCTCACTCGTTGTGTCGGAGGCAATCACGATTCGCGGTTCCCCATCAGTCCGCGCGGCCTGAAGATCAGGATCAGGACCAGCAGCAGGTAAGGCAGGATGGGCGCGATCTGCGCCACGGTGACCGACCAGATGTCGCTGAACCAGACAGACAGTGTCTCGGCCATCTGCGTGTCACCGAGGATGTCGGCGAGCGACACGTTGACGGCGACCGCGAAGGTCTGGATCAGCCCGATCAGGAGGGATGCGACGAAAGCGCCCGACAGCGAGCCAAGCCCGCCCACGACGACGATGACGAAGAGGATGGGGCCCAGAGCCGCCGCCATGTTCGCCTGCGTGACCAGTGCGGGGCCCGCGATCACGCCGGCCACCGCCGCCAGCCCGGCGCCCACGCCGAAGACCAGCATGAAGACGCGTCCGACATTGTGGCCGAGCATGCCCACCATGTCGGGATGGCTGAGCGCCGCCTGCACGACGAGGCCGACGCGGGTTCGCTTCACGATCAGCAGCAGCACGGCGAAGATCGCGATCGAGATCGCCAGCATGAAGATCTTGAAGGCGGGATACTCCGTGGCAAACAGGGTGAAGGCCGGGAAATCGAGCGCTGGCGGGACCTTGTAGTCGACGGCCAGCTTGCCCCATACCATCTGCACCACCTCCTGTATGATGAAGGTCAGGCCGAAGGTGAACAGCAGCTCCGCCACATGGCCGTGCCGGTGTACCTGGCGAAGACCGTAGCGTTCGACCGCCATTCCGATGAGGCCGACGAGGACGGGCGCGATGACGAGGCCGGGAAAGAAGCCCACGTGGCGACTGATCTCGAAGCCGAAGAACGCACCGAGCATGTAGAAGCTGGCATGCGCGAAGTTCAGCACGCCCATCATCGAGAAGATGACGGTCAGGCCGCTTGCCATGAGAAAAAGGAGCATCCCGTAGAGGACGCCGTTCAACGTCGAAATGAAGACGATCTCGAGCATAAAGCTTCCCCCAGCCGACGCCGCTCGCCCCGGATGGGGCGAAGGGCGGAACTCAGGTGACGCCGGGGTTGCGCCCGGCGTCACCGTGGCCGTCTTCGGGCTATGGGCGTTCCATCTGGCAGGTGGTGGAAACGATGGTATCGTCCACCGGGATCGTCGCCGCCACTTTCCAGCCCCAGCCGGTCTTCTCTTCCTCGAACGGCTGGTTGGGGCCGAGCGAGCCGAGACCGGAGATGTACATCGTCTGGAAATACTGGTGGTCGTCGGCGCGCATGAAGCCTTCCTTGCCGTCGATGAAGTCGACGTACTTCATGCCCTCGAGCTTCGGCACGAACTTGACCGGATCGTCGGAGCCGGCTTCCTCGATGGCCTTGAACACCATGCCCATGGCATTGAACAGGCGCGGATAGTAGATCGGCGCGTCGGGATATTTCGCCATGTAGGCCTTCACCTCTTCCTGCATGGGCATGTAGTCGAGGTTGTTCACACCTTCGGTGATCTGGAAGACCTTGTCCTCGAGACCTGCCTGCTTGATGGCGGTCGGCGTGCCTGCGAGACCGGCGTAGAACGTATACCAGTTGATGTCGAGGCCAGCGTCACCGGCCGCCTTGATCAGCAGCTGCAGGTCGTTGCCCCAGTTGGCGGTGAACACGGAATCCGCGCCCGATGCCCTGATCTTTGCGATGTAGGGCGAGAAGTCGGTCACTTTCTGAAGCGGCACGAACTCCTTGCCCACGACCTCGATGCTGGACCCTTCGGCGCCGAGCTTGGCGGCTGCGGCCTCGGCCACCGAATGGCCGAACGAATAGTCCTGATTGATCAGGTAGACCTTCTTGATGGCCTCGTTGGCCTTCATGAAGTTGGTCATGGCCTCGACCTTGATGTTCACATTCGCGTCGAAGGCGAAGTGCCAATAGCTGCACTTGTCGTTGGTCAGCGACGGGTCGATGGCGGCATGGTTGATGTGGACCACTTCCTTGCCGGGATTGCGCGAGTTGAACTTGGTCACGAAATCCGACACCGCGGCGGCGACGGACGAGCCGTTACCCTGGATCACGATCCGCACGCCCTGGTCGACCGCCTTCTGGATCTGTACCAGGCTGACCTGCGGATCGAGCTTGTTGTCGTAAGGGATGATCTCGACCTGCTTGCCCATTACGCCGCCCTTGGCGTTCACCGCCTCGGCGATGTAATTGAGCTGGTTCATGCCGATCTGGCCGGCGGCCGCGCCCCCGCCCGAAAGCGGGTCGACGTAGCCGATCTTGAGCGTATCCTGAGCCATCGCCGACAGGGCGGTGGAAGCCAGGACGACGAGCGCGAACGCGCCCGATCCTACGAATTTCCTCATGATGTCTCCTCCGTTGCAACAGAACCGGGACATCCGGTTCCTCGACTGCGACCCGACCCGCAATTGCCGCGGTTCGCGCCGCCTCCTCCTGTACCGACCGCAGAGGCCGGCTTACCTGTTCCTCAAGTCCGGCAGCTTCCTCCGAATCTGCCGGGCCTCCTTCCCCGCCTAGCCGCCGACGGCCTTGACCCGCGGCGCGGCCGGCCCGCTGGCCAGTTCGCGTTCCATCTGGGCAAAGCCGTAGTCCGGCACGATCTCGCCCGTCCGGTCGCTGATCCGGCCCCAGTTCGCGACGACGCGTTCCGCCGTGCCATTCCCGGTGCCGACATGCATGCCTTGCGTCAGCGTCACGTTGGACCGGGCGAAGTGGCCCGCACCAGCACAAACGATCGCCCGCGTCGGCGCATCATCGCCGACGAGTGCCAACAGAGCGGGGCTGACGAATTCCGGCGAGAGCCGCTCGAGCGCGTCCGGCGTCAGCAGCCCGTCGGTCATCGCGGTTGCAGCCGTCGGGGCAAGGCAGTTGACCTTGATGCCGTATTTCTCGCCTTCGAGAGCCAGCGTCTGCATCAGGCCGACCAGCGCCATCTTGGCTGCTGCGTAGTTGGCCTGGCCGAAATTGCCGAATAGGCCGGAGGAGGACGTCGTCATCACGACGCGCCCGTGGCGCTGCTCGCGCATGATGTCCCAGACGGCCTTGGTGCAGATGACGGATCCCATCAGGTGCACGTCGACAACGTCGCGGAACTCGGCGACCGTCATCTTCGCGAAGCTCCTGTCGCGCAGGATACCGGCATTGTTGACGAGGATGTCGATGCGGCCCCAGACTTCCGTCGCGCGGGCGGCAATTTCGCCGATCCGCTCTTCGTCCGTCACCGACGCGGCAAAGCCGATCGCCTCGCCTCCGGCTGCGCCGATCTCGGCCGCGACGACCTCGGCCGCGGCGGCGTTCATGTCGTTGACGACGACCCTGGCGCCGAGCCCTGCGAGCATGAGAGCGTGGGAACGCCCAAGCCCACCGCCCGCTCCGGTCACGATCGCGACGCGGCCCTGCAGCTTCCTACCGATATGGTCGACTTCGTTTTCCATCCTATTCACTCACTAGATAATTAATCTATTTTTCGCAAGCGATTCTTCTCGCCCAGGTGGTGCCCGCCGAGGCCTACGGCGCGGCCGGACCGCGCAAAAACTGCTTCAGGCCGTAAGCTCCCTACGGCAGATGGCGAGGAACCCTGCCGCCATGAAAGTCGACATGCGCTGCTTCACCGCCGCGAAATCTTCGGAATGACACAAGCCGCCGGAAAGCTTGTCGATGCGCCCGGTGCGCGCCAGAGTCAGCATCAGCGCGCCGGAGACGAAATGATAGCCCCAGAAAATGTCCTCCTCGGCGCTGTCGGGCAGGGCCTGCTTCAGGAGGCCGATCAGCCGTAGCACGACCGGATCGAAATGCTCGTCCATCATGGCAGCGCCCCATTCGGGCGTGTTGGCCACCTGCGAGGCGAGGGCGCCGTAATTCTTCCAGCTCTCGCCGCCTTCGATGTAGAGGTCGAGATCAGTGTCGAGGAAGGCTCGCAACGCGCCTTCGACCGTTGGCCGGCCGGCGGACGCCTTTTCGTACTCCTCCAGCATGCGCATGCGGCGCTCGCTGGTGACGACGGCGCGGCGGGCGAACACCTCGTTGAACAGGGCCTTCTTGTCGTCGAAATAGTAGTTGATCAGCGTGTGATGGACGCCGACCTGCTTGGCGACGTCCTTCAGGGTGACGCCATAAAGCCCGTGCCGGGAAAAAAGCAGTTCGGCGGCGTCCAGAATCTGCTCGATCATTTCGGCGCGCTGTTCGGCCTTGGTGGAAGCCTTGCGGCGGGATGCCTTTAGTACGGTCAATTCTGGGCCCTTCCGAATTCCACCGCCTTTTGCCGGCGCGATGGTGCTGCCTGTGGTCACGCCTGTCCGTATTGCGAGCGCAGATGCAGTTTGTCCACCTTGCCGGTCGCGGCGAGCGGCATTTTGGCAAGCCGCACGACCTCTTCCGGGATCCACCAGGAGGCGACGCGCCCGCGCAACGGCTCCAGCAGTTCGTCGTCGGTGATGTCCTCGCCATGGCGCAGTTCGACCAGAAGGATGGGACGCTCCCCCCATCTGGCATCGGCGCGCCCGACCACCGCCGCGAGCGAGACCTGCGGCAGCGCCGCGACGATCGCCTCGATCTCGGCGGGATTGATCCACTCGCCGCCTGACTTGATGAGGTCCTTCGACCGCCCGGTTATGACGAGGTTTCCCTTCGCGTCGATACGGGCGAGATCGCCCGTGTCGAACCAGCCTTCGGTGTCCGTCGCCTTTTCGGCCTGTCCGAGATAGCGTTCAACCACAGACGCTCCGCGCACGCGCAGATGGCCTTCGACGCCGCGCTGCTGCGCGTGGGGACGGCCTTCGGCGTCGGTCAGGAGCAGGTCGATGCCGAGCGCCGGCCGCCCAGAGACACGCGCGTCGCGATCGGCGAGACCCGGCGGCGCGATGGTGCCCAACGGCGACAGTTCGGTCATGCCCCAACTCGTCTGCACGGTGACGCCGAGCCGCCGCTCGATGCGCTCCATCAGGGCGGGCGGCATCGGCGACCCGCCGACGACGATCCGCTTCAGTGAGGGAACCTCGCCGCCCGCGGCTTCGAGGTGTTCGACGAGACCGAGCCACACCGTCGGGACCGCCGAAGCCACCGTAACGCCTTCCGCCACGATCAGCCGCGCCAGGCTTGCACCATCGAGATGGCGGCCCGGCAGCACCAGCCGCGCGCCGACGGCCGGGGCAGCGAAAGGCATGCCCCAGGCGCTCGCGTGAAACATGGGCACCACCGGAAGGGCGGTGTCTCCCGCCGTCATCGCCATCACATCGGCCTGCAAGAGCCGCAGCGTATGGAGGTAGGTGGAACGATGCGTGTAGGTCACGCCCTTCGGCTGGCCGGTCGTGCCCGAGGTGAAGCAGAGCCCACACTCGGTGTTCTCGTCGAAGCCTCCCCAGGCAGCATCCGCCTTGCCATCCGCGATGAGAGGTTCGAGCGGCTGCGCTCCCTCCTCCCGGCGGCAGCCCTCTCCCTCCTCGTCGATCGTCAGGATGGTCTGCAAGGAAGCCCTGGCGGCGATCTCCCGCGCCAGCGGCAGGAGGTCGGCACTGACGATGAGGACCCGCGCGCCCGACTGCCGGAACATCGACGCCGTTACGTCGGCCGTGAGGCGCGGATTGAGCGTATGGCATGACGCCCCCATGCCCATGATGGCGTACCAGGCCTCGAGATGAGCCTGGCTGTTCCAGGCAAGAGTCGCGACGCGTTGGCCGGGGGCGACCCCGAGCCCGGCCAGCACGGCGGAGCCCCGCATAGCCCGGTCACGCAGCGCGGCATATCCTATCCGCGTGTTCACTCCGTCGGCGTGCGCCGTAACCACCTCCGCATCGGAGTGCCATTTCGCGGCATGATCGAGAAACTTGTCGACCGTCAGCGCAAAGGGCTGCATCGCACCGTCGTTCATCGCCGCTACGCTCCCGGCGGCGGGAGCGGCGCCGCCACGCCCACGTTCCAGTTCCAGGGAACGTTGCCGGCATGGCGCCGGCGCCGCACGACCTCGTTGACGAGGTCGAACATGCCGGGCGCAAGGTTTGACTCCAGCCTGGGATGCCCCGCGAACCGGATGTACGTCCCGTCCCTGGCGAATTCCTGCCAGTCGGGCGCGTTCCGGGCGCGCGGCGAACCGCTGCGTGCGAAGGAGACCCAGTAGTCGCCGATGGTGCGCGACAGCTGCGCCTCGGGCTCCGTCGCGGGGATCGGAGGCCAGAGCGGCGGCGTGCGGTCGGCGGTGCCGAAAAGGTACGGAAGTTCGCAGGCATGGAAGCCATCTAGTCCGGCGTCTTTGGCAGCAGGATAGGTATGATCGAAATAGTAGATGAAGGCGGGAAAGCCCACCGCTCTCTGCGCCTCGGCAAGCTTCAATACGGTCCATCCGTAGAGAGCGTCCCGAACCGAGGCGAGCGTGCTTTCGACGATGTTCGCGGACGGGTACAGCGACAGGAACGGCTTGGCTAGGCTCCCGTAGCGCGCCCTGATCTCGGCCTCATAGGCGGTGGCGGTCTCCGGCAGCGGCGGAACCAGGAACGGCAGGGAACGGATCTCGCCGCTGTTGTAGCCGGCAAGCAGGGGCACCTTGGCCTGTTCGCCGCGCTCGAAGACGTCGACGAGCTGGTCCGGCAGGACATGACCGTCGACCGTGCCCAGCGGCGCGAAACCCGCGCGCAGGGCAGCCTTCGCGAGGTCACGCGCATCCATCGCCCGTAGACCGTCGATGCCGCTTGCGCCAAGCATCTCACGCAGGCGTTCGCCCGCGGTCTCGGCGGGTTCGTGGCCATGGCGCGTCACCTTCAGGGAAGGCATTGAGATCATGTAGGCGCTCTGCGCGACCGCCTTCGCGAACAGTCCTCGCGCCGCCGGAGCGGCCATCAGGTAGAGCACGCTCAGGGCACCGGCGGACTCGCCCGCGATCGTCACGTTGTCCGGATCACCGCCAACCGCTTCGATGTTGCGCTTGACCCATTCCAGCGCGGCGATCTGGTCGAGCAAGCCGTAGTTGCCGGATACGCCGTCGGGCGATTCCGCGCTCAGTTGCGGGTGCGCGAGATGGCCGAAGACGCCGAGACGGTAGTTTATCGTAACGACCACCGCGCCACGCCGCGCCAGGTCGGCACCATCGTAGAGCGGCTCGCTGCCCGCCCCCCAGATGAACGAACCGCCGTGGATCCAGACGAAGACCGGCAAGCCGCGCGCGTCGTCCGGCGCCCATATGTCGAGATAGAGGCAATCCTCGTCGGTCGCGGGCAACTCGCTTGCATAGATGCTGCCGCCGCGGCGCGGCAGCTGCGCGCAGGCCGGTCGTGGAGCGATGGCTTCGCGAACACCTTCCCAGCGACTGGCTGCGACAGGCGGCCGCCAACGCAGCGTTCCGACGGGCGGCTCTGCATAGGGAATTCCGCGATAAATGCAGAGGCCCTGCCTCCGCACCCCCCGCGCATCGCCAGCCGGGAAATGCGCGACGGCAGCCTTCTCCGCGCGCGATCCGGTCGCCAATTCCGTCGCGTAGAGCTTCAGCGCCGCTCTCCTGCAAAAGCAGGGCGCAGATCAGCCGGACACGCCATGATCCTGGTCCTCCCTGGACACGCCGCCTCCCAACGGCACGAGGAGCATCAATGGTCCCCCGGTCAGGAGAAGTCAATACTCACTATCCAGTGTGTTAATGAACTACGGTTGCCCGTCGCAACGGACCGGAACCACGCGAGCGACGTACGACGAGGGATGTTGTGTGACGAGACGCATCCGCACCCCGACGTGCGTAGCGTGATGGAAATCCATCCTCAGGATTCCGGAAAGCCACCCAGCTCCAGCAGGCGGTTGCGGTCGTCTAGGTCGATGTTGATGTCGAAGACCACGCCGTCGGTGCGATAGACGAGTTGTGCCAGGCAAAGCACTTCCTTGCGGGCGTTCTGGAAGATGCGGCGCACCCGCACGACCGGATCGTGGACGCGTATGTCGAGTTCGTCCGCCTCCGTCGGCATGGACGACACCACCCGGAAGGTCTGGCGCACGTTGCTCAAACCGACGTCCTTCGTGTCGTAGAGGAGCGTGCTGACGAGTTCGGTCTTCCAGAGCTTTTCGGGGATCATCCGGTGGATCACATCCGCGACCAGATACTGGCCAACGATGAACGGATGGTCGTTGCGCGAGAAGATGCGCTTCATGTGCCGATAATCCCCGAGCGAAATCCCGTCCTCGGGTGAGAGGCGAAGTTCCGCCTCGGAATCACTCGAAGGGACGACGCGGAAGCTCAGGTCCTTGCCGCGGTATGCGGGCGAGCCGGTCAGCAGGTAGGGCACCGACTCCGGCATGCGCGGCTTGCCGGTGACGAAGGTGCCGCGCCCGCGCTCGGCGCTGATCAGTCCCTCGCTTTCGAGGCCGGCCAGAGCGTGGCGTACCGTCATCGGCGAGACGCCGAACGTTGCCACGAGCTGCTTGAGCGTCGGCAGCCTGTCGCCGATGTTCCACGTCTCGTCCACGATCTGCCTGCGGATGATCGCGGCGAGCTGCACGTAATAGGGGGTCCCGTCCTCCCTCAGCGTCTGTCTCTGCTCAGAAGCGCTCGACAATGGCGCGAATCCTTTCGTGCGTCTTCCCGGTTTCCGATATTGCACAACTCGCGGCGGAGGCAATGGGAGAGCCGTTCGCGTCGGAGCCAAGAAAGCGGTTGCACCATAGCACGATAGTGGTAAAGTACTATAGTTTAATCACAATCGAGTTGCCTCGATTGGGAGGTTCTGGCGCCCGTGAGATTCGCGGATGGCGCCTCGGATTTTAAGGCTGGGAGGGCCGTGATGAAGAAGTGGATCACAACATCAGGAGTCATTGCCGCGCTCGCGCTCGGGCTCGCCGGTAGTCCGGCGTCGGCGCAGGGAAGCGGCACGTTCAAATACGCGGAACAGGTGAAGCTCATCACGATGGATCCGCAGAAGCAGAGCGGAAGCGGCGTCCCCTTCCTGCGGCCTGCCTACGAATCACTCTTCGAGAAAGGCCCTGACGGCGAAAACGTGCCACTGCTCGCGACCGAATACACGGTCGACGGGCTCGACGTGACGATCAAGCTGCGCGAAGGGGTCAGCTTCTCCAACGGCGAACCGTTCAATGCCGAAGCGGCGGCCGCGAACATCAATCGTGGCGTCGAGATCGGCATCGTGGAGGGCCTCAAGACCGTCGAGAGCGCCAAGGCGATCGACGAATACACGCTCGGAATCAAGCTCAAGGAGATCGATCCGGCGATCATAACCACCCTTTGCTACACCGGCGGCATGATGATCGCGCCTTCGGCGATGGCCGATCCGGCGCTTGACCGCAATCCGGTTGGCACGGGTCCCTATGTCCACAGCAAGGACGAATCGCGCGAGGGCGAAGTGCAGGTCTACGTGCCAAACCCGACCTACTGGGACAAGGACATGATCGGTCTTGCCCGCTACGAGGTGTGGGAGATTCCGGACGACACTGCCCGGCTGAACGCGCTGAAGACCGGCCAGATCGATGCCGGTAACTGGCTGTCCAACCCGCAGGCGGCGATCATCGACAAGTCGCCCGACCTGAAGCTGATCCGCAACAATGGCGGCCTCAACTACCACGTCATCATCTCCGACCGCGAAGGTACCGTCGTTCCCGCCTTCGCCGATCCGATGGTGCGCAAGGCGATGGCGCTCGCAATCGACCGAGACGCATTCAACCAGGCGATCCAGTTCGGTCTGGCGGTGAAGTCCTTCCAGCCCTACGGCAAGGGCGACTGGGCCTATGATCCGGCGCTTGAGGGCGTCTACGAATACAATGTCGAAAAGGCGCGCGAACTGATGGCGCAGTCGAAGTTCCCCGACGGGTTCACCTTCGACATGCCGTCGATCCCGATCTACCAGCCGCGTCTCGAGGCGCTTGCCGGCTTCTTCAACGAAATCGGCATCACCATGAACATCGTGCCCGTGGAGCCCGGCACGCTGGCACGCCGCAGCCGCACTACGGACTTCCCGGCGACCAACCTCGTCTGGAACACGGTCACGGATCCGAAATTCCTGGCGCTGCGCTACATCTACGAAGACGCCGCATACAATCCCTTCAAGGCCAAGCCGAGCGAAGCGCTCCTGGCGCTCGCCCAGGAGGGGCTCACCTCGGTCGAGACCGACGTGCGGGCGCCGATCTATCACAAGATGGCGGCGCAACTGGCGGACGAAGCCTTCCTGATCTTCGTCACCAATGCGCCAATCTTGATCGGCGTGAGCGACGACACCGCCGAGAACCCCACGGTCCGGTACCGCTACGGAGAAGACTCCATCAATCTCCGCGGCCTCAAGGCCAACGACTAAGCACGGGTCTTCATGTTCAGGCTCGTCGCCCAGCGGCTTCTGGCACTGGTGCCTTTGCTGTTCATCGTGTCGGTACTGGCGTTCTCGTTCACGTCGCTGCTGCCCAGCGATCCCGTGGACCTCATCCTGGGGGACACGGGAACGCAGGAACAGCACGAGATGCTGCGCGAGAGGATGGGCCTGAACGAGCCACTGGTCGTCCGCTACTTCCAGTGGCTCGGCAAGGCGGTGCAGGGTGATCTCGGCACCTCCTTCTTCAACAGCGTCAGCGTCACCGACGCCGTGCTCTTGAGGCTCCCGGTCACGCTTTCCCTGACGGCGATCTCGGCATTGATCGCGATCGTCGTCGGCATCGCCGCCGGAGTCGCGGCGGCCCTTCACCCCCGCTCCTGGATCGATCGCCTCGCCACTGTCGGCGCGACCTTCGGTCAGGCGGTCCCGAACTTCTGGTTCGGCCTCATCCTGGTCGCCGTTTTCGCGGTCAATCTGCGCTGGTTCCCCGCGACCGGCTTCACGCCGATCTCGGTATCTCCATGGGACTGGCTTCGAAGCGTCACCCTGCCGTCCCTCGCGCTCGGCCTTTCGTCGAGTGCCGCGATAGCCCGGCAGGTGCGCTCGGCCATGGTGGGGGTGCTCCAGCAGGACTACATCCGCGCCGCCCGCGCCCAGGGGCTGTCGTCGCGGCGGGTGATCCTGCGGCACGCGCTGACCAACGCCATGGTGCCGGTCGTGGCGGTTCTGTCGTTCCAGATCACTGTGCTGCTCGGCGGCGCGCTGATCGTGGAGCAGGTCTTCGCCATCAACGGGCTCGGCACGCTGGCCATCGCGGCGGTGCGCCAGCAGGATATCCCCATGCTGCAAGGGCTGGTCCTGGTGATGGTCGGCCTCGTCGTCCTCGTCCAACTCGCCACCGACCTCCTCTACGGTCTGCTCAATCCCAAAGCGCGCCCAACGTGACCACGACCAGCCAGAACGAGCCTAACACCGGGCCGCGCCGCATCAACTTCCGACCGAGTGCCTCGACCGCCATTGTCGCCGCGGCAGGCTCGGTGCTGGTGCTGCTCGTCTTCCTCGCGATCTTCGCCGACTGGATCGCACCCTACGATCCGCTGCGCCAGAACCTGATCAAGGCGATGCAAGGTCCCTCCGCGGCCCACTGGCTCGGCACCGACGATCTCGGGCGCGACGTGCTTTCGCGCCTGATCTTCGGCTGCCGCATCGCCGTCCTCGCGGCAGCCGAAGCCACCTCGATCGCGGTGCTCCTGGGAGTGCCGCTCGGGCTTTTCATCGGCTATCGCGGCGGCTGGTGGGACTGGGTCGTGATGCGCGTGGTCGAAGCGGTCGTGTCGATCCCTGGCATCATGGTCGCGATCGTCATCATCGCCATTCTGGGGGCCGGCCTGCACCGGGCGATGATCGCGCTCGGCATCCTGTTCTCGACTTCCTTCCTGCGGCTGGCGCGTGGCGTCGTGCTGGCGGAGCGTGAGGAGGTCTATGTGAGATCGGCCCGCGTCATCGGCGCGTCGGACCGGCGCATCCTGCTCAGGCATATCTTCCCCAACATCGCGCCGCCGCTGGTCGTGCAGGTAACGCTCACGGTGGGCGCGGTGCTTCTGGCCGAAGCCGGGTTGAGCTTCATCGGCCTTGGCGTTCAGCCGCCGGACGCAAGCTGGGGCACGATGCTCAACTCCGCCGCGGCCTACATGGACCTCAACTGGTTCCTGGCCGTGCCGCCAGGGATCGCCATCATCCTCACCGTCCTTTCGGTGAACCTGCTCGGCGACGTCATCCGCGACTCGATCGGCCGTGGCGTGGCCGTCGGAGTGGATCCCGGCAAGCCGGCGGAGCGCTTCGTGCCTGCGATCGCCGCCACAGGGGCGGAAAGCCCCGCGCCACCGCCGCTCGCCGACGAGGTCCTGCGCGTCGAGGGCCTTCAGGTCCTCGTTTCGGGCCGCGACGGACACGAAGTGCCCGTCATCACAGATCTCTCCTTCGGCATTTCGCGCGGCGAGACGCTCGGCCTGGTAGGCGAATCGGGCAGCGGCAAGACGATCACCGGGCTGTCGATCCTCGGCCTGATCGGCGCCGGCGGTCGAACGACCCACGGCTCGATCGTTCTGAACGGCAGGGACCTTCGAAGGCTGACCCCGAAGCAGTTGGAGGAGGTGCGCGGCAACGAGGTCGCGATGGTCTTCCAGGACCCGACGACGAGCCTCAATCCCGCCTTCACCGTCGGCAGCCAGATCGCGGAAGTCCTGCGCACCAAGCAGGGGCTGTCCGGCAAGCAGGCCTGGAGCCGCGTCGTCGAATTGATCGACCGCGTCGGCATCCCGCGGCCGGAGGAGCGGGCGAGGGCCTATCCGCACGAGCTCTCGGGCGGCATGGCGCAGCGCATCGCCATCGCGCGCGCGCTGAGCTGCAATCCCTCGCTGCTCATCGCCGACGAACCGACCACGGCGCTCGACGTCACGGTCCAGCAAGAGATCCTCGACCTCTTCCGCGACCTGCAGGGCGAATTCGGGATGGCCATCCTCTTCGTCACGCACGATCTGGCGGTCGCGGCCGACATCAGCGACCGCATCAGCGTCATGTATGCCGGCGAGATGGTCGAGATGGCCGAAGTGGACGCGCTCTTCGCCCGGCCGCGCCATCCCTACACGCGCGGTCTCCTGTCGGCGATGCCACACGCCTCCTCGCGCAACCCGCCGCTGCCGACCATCCGCGGCAACGTCCCGCGACCCGGCTCCTGGCCATCGGGCTGCCGCTTCTCCAACCGCTGCGATTTCGCCACCGCCGCCTGCGAGCGCCCGATCCCGCTCGTCGGCACCGACCGGCTTGTCCGCTGCATCCGCGCGCCCGAACTCGAACTGAAGGCCGCGTCATGAGCTCCGAAGTCCTTCTCGAGGTCGAGGACCTTTGGGTCACCTACTGGAGCCGTTCGCTGCTCGCGCTGGACCGGAAGCCGTTCCACGCCGTGAAAGGCGCCAATCTCTCCATCCGCCGGGGCGAGACGCTGGGGCTGGTCGGAGAATCGGGGTCGGGCAAGTCGTCTATCGCCAACGCGGTCCTCGGCCTGGTGCCGGCCGGCTCCGGCGCCATCCGTTTCGGCGACGCCGACCTCACCTCGATGGGAAGGCGCTATCCCCCGCACATCCGCAGCCAGATCCAGGCCGTCTTCCAGGACCCGTATTCCTCGCTCAATCCGTCGATGACGGTCGAGGACCTCGTCACGGAGCCGCTGAGGGTCCATACCGCCATGGACCGGAGCGAGCGCCGTGCCCGCGCGGTCGAACTCCTGAAGCTGGTCTCGCTGTCGGAAGAACATCTTGGCCGGCACCCGCATCAGTTCTCCGGTGGCCAACGCCAGCGCATCGCGATCGCCTCGGCTCTCGCGCTGGAACCGAAGCTCATCGTCC
>CATMOC010000024.1 GCA_950071955.1 uncultured Mesorhizobium sp.
GAGGGCTTCCTCGAGCTCCCTTTCGACGTCGTTGTCGATGTTCCTGGTCGTGGTCGGTTTGCGAGCCATGCCGTTTCAACCCTGTACTTTTTCTACGCCCGGACCCGCGTGACGTCCGATGCACTGCCGCCCGATCGCATGACGCAATATGGCCCCCGTATCGTAGTGGCACAGGGGGTCAAAGGAAACACGGAAGTCGCCACATGCGTAAAAGTTTAAACACAAGGTTAACAGCGATTGATCCGGTCCACCAAATTTCCGCCACAGTCCGACGGTCTGCGTTAACCGCATATCCACCCGGCGGAATTATGGTCTCCGTCGAGCCGGGGCCGCATACGAGCCCGGACATAAGAGTGCAGGCGGGTTTAAGAGCATGGCGTTGCCGAGTGTTGAAGCCGTAGCGTTTTCGCGGCCGGGTGGGGAAAGCTGCGGACCGTCCCGCCACAGGCCCGTGGACCTCGCCCATCTGTCCAGGCAGACGATGGGCGACCGCTCGCTGGAGCAGGAGGTGCTGTCGATGTTCCTCCACCAGGCCAAGAACGTGCGGGAGAAAATCTGTGCCGCGCCGGAGGCCGAACGGTTGTCGCTTGCGCATGGCCTGAAGGGCGCGGCGCGCGGCATCGGCGCATTTCGGGTGGCCGACATCGCCGGGGATGTCGAGAGCGATCCGTCGAGCGAGAAACACCTGCGCAAGCTCGCTATCGCGCTCGACGAAGTGCGAGATTTCGTCGCTGCGATCAGCCGGTAGGGCTTTTTTCCGGATCGGCGTGCCGCGGCCTGCCCGACAGGCCGTGTCGGCGGTTGACTTGCCGGGCGGACACGATAAGTCCGCTTGTCTGTAGCGCCGGGGCCAGCCGAATGACCAAGATCACCTACATCGCGCATGACGGTTCGAAATTCGAGGTGGAAGCCGAGAACGGCTCGACCGTCATGGAGAACGCGATCCGCAACGCCGTTCCGGGCATTGAGGCGGAATGCGGCGGAGCCTGCGCTTGCGCCACCTGCCACGTCTATGTCGACGAAGCCTGGGCTGAAGCGGTCGGCGAGCCCGAGCCGATGGAAGAGGACATGCTCGACTTCGCCTACGACGTGCGTCCCTCGTCGCGGCTTTCCTGCCAGATCAAGGTGCGCGACGAACTCGACGGGCTCGTTGTCCGGGTACCTGAACGCCAGGCTTGACGCGACCGCGCCGCCGCGTGGACATTGCGGTTCCGGCGACGTTCGATCTGGCCGCCGCCTTTCCTGTCCGCGGCAGGTGTTTTTTTCCCGAAGGTGCGCAGCATGACGAAGAAAACCGACGTGATCATCATCGGCGCGGGCCCGGTTGGGCTTTTCGCCGTCTTCGAACTCGGCCTCCTCGATCTCAAATGCCACCTGATCGACATTCTCGACCGGCCGGGCGGGCAATGCGCCGAACTCTACCCGGAAAAGCCGATCTACGACATCCCCGCCTGGCCCTCGATCTCGGCGCAGGGGCTGGTCGACAAGCTCATGGAACAGATCGCTCCGTTCCATCCGGAATTCACCTTCAACAGGATGGTTTCATCGCTGGAGAAGCTGGAGGACGGCGGATACCGGGTCACGACGGACGAAGGCGAGACGATCGAGGCCAAGGGGATCGTGATCGCAGCGGGCGGCGGATCCTTTCAGCCAAAGCGGCCGCCGATGCCCGGCATCGAAGCATATGAAGGCAAGAGCGTCTTCTATTCGGTGCGGCGGATGGAGGATTTCCGGGGCCATGACCTGCTTATCGTCGGCGGGGGCGATTCGGCCCTCGACTGGACCCTCAACCTGCAGCCGATCGCCAACAGCCTGACGCTCGTCCATCGCCGGCCCGAATTCCGCGCCGCGCCCGACAGCGTCAACAAGATGTACGCACTGCACGAGCGAAAGGAACTCGGCTTCGAGGTAGGGCAGGTGACGGCGCTGACCGGCACGGACGGTCAGCTGGAATCGGCGACGGTGAAGGGACCGGATGGACCGGTCGAGATCAGGTGCACGCGGCTGCTCCCGTTCTTCGGGCTGACCATGAAGCTTGGTCCGATCGCCGAATGGGGCCTGAACCTGCACGAGAACCTCATCCCCGTTGACACGGAGAAGTTCGAGACTTCCATTCCCGGCGTTTTCGCCATCGGGGACATCAACTGGTATCCGGGAAAGCTGAAGCTCATCCTGTCCGGCTTCCACGAGGCGGCCCTGATGGCGCAGGCGGCGAAACGGATCGCCAATCCGGGTGAGCGGATCGTATTCCAGTACACGACCTCGTCTACAAACCTGCAGAAGAAGCTCGGCGTCGCCTGATCGCCGCCCTCGTTCCGGAGGCCATCGGACTCAGTTCTGCAGGCTTCCGGCGCGGATGCGTTCCATCCGGTACCTGAGAAGCCGCCCCATGCGGTTCTCGAAGTTGATCGTTTCGATCCGATCGAACCTGTCCTGGGCGCGGTCGTGCTCGGCAAGCACACGCGCGCTGACCGTCGCGGCATCCGCCTTGATCTGCTCGCAGTCGTCGCGGCGGCCGAGCCGCCCGAGTTCGCTCTCCAGCCGGCGGGCGTGCTGCTTGGCGATCTGCACGTGCGACTCCTCGTGCCGGCGGATGTCCGCGTTGAGCGTGTCCCAGATCAGGCGCGTGTCCTCGTCTGCCCTGCGGCGCTGGCCCCAGTTGGGCAGAATGATCTTCGCCTTCACGGTTACGACCGCGTTGTCGATCCGGCACCAGTTGGCCGTGCTGGCGAAGGTGTAGCGCGTGGAAAACTGCATCTGGGTGGCGCCGGGGTGGCGCTGGCCGGTCGATTTCACCTTCGGACCGCGCCGCGAGAGTTCCTTGTCAATCTCCTCGAGCGTACTGCCGCCGATCGAAAAATAGGAATAGGTGCGCGAGATCGACTGCGCCTGCGCAGCCGTCGCGGCGGCGGACAGGCTGAGAAATGTGAAAAGAGTCATTCTCTTCATGACGCATCCCCGTTAAGCCCAGCATGCGTCACGGCCGGCGAACCTGCAACCAGATTCACGGTTGCCGGAAGCCGGAACGATACCGGGGAGCACGGGTTCGGATGGCACATGACTGATTGGTTCAGCCCTCGAAGCTGGCGACTGGCCCACGGGCGCGAACTCGTGCTCGGGCCGAAGGCGGTGATCATGGGCATCCTCAACGTTACGCCGGACAGCTTTTCCGATGGCGGGCGCTTCCTTTCGGCCTCGCAGGCGATCGAGCAGGCTATCGCGATGTCTGAACAGGGCGCGGCAATCATCGACGTCGGGGGCGAATCGACGCGGCCTGGCAGTGCCGCGGTCGGCTCGACCGAGGAACAGGACCGGATCCTGCCGGTGATCGAGGCACTGGCAGCGCGAGGCAACGTGCTGATCTCGATCGACACCTACCGCGCCGAATCAGCGCGGGTTGCGTTGAACGCGGGGGCGCATATCGTCAACGACGTCTGGGGTCTGCAGCGCGACCTGGACCTGGCGTCGATCTGCCAGGCGGCGGGGGCAGGGGTCGTCCTTATGCACAACAGCCGCGAGCGCCGCCTCGAGCTGGACCCGGTGGCAGACCAGCACGTCTTCCTCGACCGCTCCCTCAATCTCGCGAAGGATGCCGGCATCGAGCCCGACAGAATAGTGCTCGATCCGGGCTTCGGTTTCGGCAAGGAGAAGCCGGAGCTGAATTTCGAACTGATGCGGCGCTTCGAGGAACTGCACGCGTTCGGCTTCCCGCTCCTGGCCGGCACCTCTCGCAAGCGCTTCATCGGCCATGCGACGGGACGCGAGGCGGCGGATCGGGATGCCGGGACGGCAGCCACCAGCGCGATCCTGAGGCTCAAGGGAGCGGCGATTTTCCGTGTTCACGATGTCGCAATGAACATCGATGCCCTGCGCGTCGCGGATGCTATGCTCGCCGCGCCGGCGGGAGCTTGAAGGATAGTCATCATGTATCTGATCCGTATGAAGAACTGCGCATTCTTCGCGCGTCACGGCGTCCTCGACGAAGAGGAGACCCTGGGGCAGCGGTTCTACGTCGACGCGGTACTGACGGTCGATCCCGGTGACGGGCTTGAGAGGGATTCGATCAACGCCACCGTCGACTACGGGGTGGCATTCAAGGTGATCGAGGAAATCGTCACCGGAAAGCGTCGTTTCCTCATCGAGGCGCTCGCTCTCGAAGTGGCAAAGGCACTGTCCCTGCGCTTCCCGCAGATTGTGAAAGCCGAAATCACGGTGAGAAAGCCGAATGCGCCGGTCGCCGGCGTGCTCGACCATGTGGAGGTGACAGTTGCCTGGCCCGAATGAACAGCAGGCCTTCCTGAGCCTCGGTGGCAATCTGGGGGAGCCGCGGCGTGCGATGGCGGCCGCGCTCAGGATCATCGACGCAGACCCGCAGACGCGGGTATCCGCCGTCTCGTCCGTCTACAGGACCCCGCCCTGGGGAGACATCAATCAGCCGGATTTCCTGAATTCGGCGGCTGAGGTGCGCACGACGTTGTCCGCGCGCGGTCTCCTCAATCTGTGCCTGGGTGCGGAAAACGCCTTGAAGCGCATTCGCACGGAAGTGGGTGGGCCGCGCTCGATCGACGTGGACGTGCTCTATTTCGGCGGCCGTTCCTACAAGGAACCCGGACTGGAGATCCCGCATCCCCGCATGGTCCTGCGCGCATTCGTCCTCCTGCCCCTGACCGAAATCGCTCCCGAGCTGGAACTGGAGGGAAAGTCAGTGGCGGAACATCTGGCCGGCGTCGACCAGGAAGGCATCTCGATCGTGGAGCACGGCGGAAACTGGTGGCGGCAGGAGGTGAAGGCGGAACAGTGATCCGCGGATCACTCCTGTGCGATGGCCCCGACGCTGGAACCGTCGACCCGCTTCAGGTTCATGCCGATCACGGGAACGAGTTCCTTGTTGACGCGCACGGAAACCGTCACGTTCATCGCGTCCCTGCTCTTGATGTTGGCGAGCATCGCGCCGTTGAGCTGCTTGCGGTTCAGCGTCATGACCACCTTCGAGCCTGAGACGTTCCCGGCGACGATGTCGAGCCCGTCGCCTTCCGCTCCGTCGAGGAACTTGCCACGGTAGGATCCGCCGCGGCGCTCGATCCGGGCCGACATGCGCTGCGAGAAGAGACCGACGCGGCAGCTTCCCTCCAGGGCCATGCCTATCTTTCCGTCCGGCATGTCGCCGGTCAGCGAGCAGGTGAACTTGGTGCCCTTGTACTTGCCGGCCACGATCTCGCCCGGCCCGGTCCATTCGCCGCGCACGCTCTGGAAGAACTGGGCATCACGGTCCGCGGCCATCGACGGGACAAGCTGAAACGCCAGCAGGGACGCCGCCGCCAACGGGAGGAATGCTGTGCGAGGCAATCGTGTCGTCATGAAGCACCAGCGATCTACTTGAACTGTATCGGACCCGTCAAACCATGGCCAAGATTGGTTAATGCTTCGTCTAGCGGAGCCGATTCTCCCCTACAATGCGCAAACGGCCCCCGCCTTGCAAGTCCGTTTCGGCGAGGCGGTTAATCCGTCTGCTTCGTACGGGTGAAGGTGACGATGGCAGAGAGGAAGTCGGACATGCCCGGTCGGCGCACGGCCTCGAAGGGCAGCGGGCGCGTAGTCTCCATCGCGGCGATGCCGATCCGCACCGTCATCATGCCGTTGACGACGCCCTCGCCGAGCTTGGCGGAGAGGCGGGCGGCAAGCCCGTGTCCGACCAGTTGCTGGACGATGCTGTCGCCCGCCGCGATCGATCCGGTCACCGCGAGGTGGGCGAGCACCTCCCGCGCCAGGCGGAAAAAGCCGAGCGTGCCGGGCCGGCTGCCATAGAGTTCGGCGATCCGCCGGATCAGCCGGGCCGATTCGAAAAGCACGTAGAAGAGATCGACCGCCGCGCGCGGACTGATCGCAGTCACCATCGAGACGCGCTTTCCCGCGTTCAGGATCATCGCCTGAGCCGCCCGGTCGAGGGGGACGAGCAGCTCCGTTTCGGCGAGCCGCACCAGATCGGGTCCGTCTATGACGTCGTCGCGCAATTCCGCCAGCGATCGCCGCCCGGCGGCCGTCTCCGGCTTTGCCGCAAGGAAACCGGTGAGATCGTCGACGAGCCTGCGGGCCGCCGGCGGATCGTTGCGCGCAAGCACGTCCGCGGCGCGGCCGCGCATGCGCTCGACCGAGGCGAGCCTGGCCAGCGAGAGCGTCTCGCGGATGACGATCGCGGCCAGTGCGACGAGTGCCACGCCGGCAAGCGCAAGCGCGGTCCATCCCAGCCAGTCCGCGCGCGCGAAGAGGTCGCGGATGAGCCTGTCGGTCCACAGCCCCACCGCCATGGAAAGGAGGATGCCGGCGGCCGCGAGGAACACCCGGCCGAGGCGCGAGCGGCGCTTCGGCGGTAGCGCCGGCGGCGGCTCGGCGGTCGCGATGTCCTCGATGTCGAACACGTCGATATCGGCCGGCTTGATCTCGATGAATTCCGCGCCGGTGACCGCGCGGGGCTGCCGGCCGGGCTTCCGCTCCCCATCATCGGTCTTGTCCGCCGTCACGGGAAACGCGACGGGCCGTCTGCGGTCGTCGGTCATTCCAGCCGGTCTCCGATCAGGAACTGCAGGGCACGGTCGAGACGGATGTGGGGCAGCGACAGGGACACGCCATCGGCGCTGCGTTCCAGCTTCGGAGGCCGGAATCGCACGAACCGGATAGCCTCCGACGGTCCGGCTGCCGCATTCGGGTCGAACAGCGCGTCCAGGTTCTTTGGTAGGTCGCCGGGAAACACCGCCGTCTCCGTCTCGCCGTCGAAGGTGTCCTTTCCGATCGTCTCGCCTGCAAGCGGCGTTCCGATGATCACGGGCAGCTCTTCTTTGCGCTGCGTGACCGTGCCTTCGCGTGTGGCGCGTACCGCCGCGAGCGCCAGCACGTCGACCGAGGCGCCCGAAACACCCGCCCGGGCGGCGGCGCGGTCCGACAGGCGACGCACGATCGCCTGCAGGCGGTCGTGGCTGGTGTGATGGATGTGGTCGGCCTTGGTGGCGGCGATCAGGATGCGGTCGATGTGCCGCGCAAAGAGGCTGGTGAAGAGATTTCCCGTGCCGGGGCGAAAGCAGCCGAGGATTTCCGTCAGCGCGCGTTCCAGGTCGGAAAGCGCCGCCGGCCCGGCATTGAGCGCCTGCATGACGTCGATGAGCACGATCTGCCGGTCGAGCCGCGTCACGTGTTCGCGGAAAAACGGCTTGATGACGTGCGTCTTGTAGGCTTCGTAGCGACGCTCGAGCATGGCGCGCAACGAACCCGGACGGGCACGTCCTTCCCTGAGGTTCGGAAGCGGGGCGAAGGTGAGGGCGGGCGAGCCTTCGAGATCGCCGGGCATGAGGAAGCGCCCCGGCGGTAAGGTGGACAGTGCCCGGCTGTCCTGCCGGCATGCTCGCAGATAGGCAGTGAAGGTTTCGGCGAGGCGGCGCGCCATCATTTCGTCGGCGGCGGCGTCGGCGTCTACCGATCCCGCCAGCGCCACCCAGGCCTCGGCCAGGTCCGCGCGCACGGGCAAGGCCGCCAGCTGGAACGATTCGGCGGAAAACGTCGAGAAATTCTTGCCCAGGAGCGGCAGGTCAAGCAGCCATTCGCCCGGATAGTCGACGATGTCGACCGAAAGCCGCCCGCGCGAGAACATGCGCCCCCAGGCGGAGGCGGATTCATAGTCGACGGTTAGGCGAAGCTCCGACACGGCGCGGGTCGAATCGGGCCAGGTGCGTCCGCTGACCAGGGCATCGATATGATCCTCGTACTGGAAACGAGGCACGGCATCGTCGGGTTGTTCTTCCAGATAGGCGCGGGCGATGCGACCGGACTTCTGTGCCTCGAACATCGGCAACCGGCCGCCATGGATGAGGTTGTGCACGAATGCCGAGATGAAGACGGTCTTGCCGGCCCGCGACAGGCCGGTCACCCCGATGCGGATCGACGGGTTGACGAGGCCCGTGGCACGTTCGGCGAGCGTGTCGAGAGCGATCAGCGTCTCGTCGGTGAAGCTTGTCAGAGACGCCAAAACTTTTCCCCGGCCGTCGTGTTCGCGACCGATATAGGCACCGCGGGCTTCTTTTGAAATGAAATTTGCCGCTAGCCTGGCGTCGAACCGAGGAAGTCGTCGAGGCGGGCCGCTCCTGGCGTGGCGGCGGAGAGCGGCGTCTGGAAACTCAGGACGGCAAGGCCGGCGGTGGGAAATCCGCCGGCCAGCATCGGGGGCGGCTCCGCCTCCCGTCCCGAGCAGAGCGCGATCGCCAGGTCCTCGATCATGGGATTGTGTCCGACGATCAGGAGCGAACCGGATCCGCCTTTTTCACGAACGATGGAGAGATAGCCGGTTGCGTCCGTGGAATAGAGCTGCTGCGACAGAAGGGCATCGCTGTGCCTGCGCCCGAGCGGACCGGCGAGGCCTTGCCAGGTTTCGACGGCGCGCAGGGCGGGCGAACAGATCACGATATCGGGCTGGTAGGATCGCGATGCCATGAATGCACCCACGCCCTCGCTTTCCAGGCGCCCGGCGTCCGTCAGCGGACGATCGAAATCACGTGTACCGGGTTCGGCCCATGCCGCTCTTGCGTGGCGAAGCAGGTAGAGCCATCCCATTCCGCCTCCCTTGGCCCGATGGCGCTTGCGATGAGACGAGCATTAGCCGCCGGTCACGGGCCGCGCAACTCGGCCGCCGCACATACCAGCGCAAGCTCCCCCGCGACTAGCGGTGGATGGCGCGAAAACGTCGCGATTCCGGCATGTCCGCGGCCAGCTTTCCGGGTGTGTCCGGGCGCTAACAAAGGCGTGACTTTGCTGACCTTTTAGCTTGTGCCACCACAACCGCCCGAATATATAGGCGCCGGTTCATTGCTGCGGGGTGACTCGAATGAACGAGACTATGGAAGACTACGTTCCGAGTGAAAGCGAGCCGTTCATGAACGAACGGCAGAAGGCTTACTTTCGGGCGAAACTCCTCTCCTGGAAAAGCGACATCCTGCGCGAGGCGCGCGAGACGCTGGAGATCCTGCAACAGGAAAACGCCAATCATCCCGACCTCGCCGACAGGGCGTCGTCGGAAACCGATCGCGCCATCGAACTGCGCGCCAGGGACCGCCAGCGCAAACTGATTTCGAAGATCGACGCCGCGCTGCAGCGGATCGACGAGGGTACCTACGGTTACTGCGAGGAAACCGGCGAGCAGATCTCGCTGAAGCGCCTGGATGCTCGCCCGATCGCGACTCTTTCGATCGAGGCCCAGGAACGGCATGAACGTCGCGAAAAGGTCTATCGGGACGATTGATACGCCGAGGCGGCACGCGCGGGGATTGAGGGCGGCCGAATGGCCGCCTTTTCTTTGTTAGGGTTTGGTCTCTCCGCGGAGCCGTGGAGCTAATCTCGCCGGAGGTCACTTCCGGTCGCGCGAGAGCTCGCCCAAAAGTTTCGACATCTCGTCCTCGAGGCCCCTGTCAGACGCTGAGCCGCCGCCGCGATCCGTCAGTTCGAGCGAATCTTCCAGTTCCTGGAGCAACGCATCGTCGAGGTTTCCGCTCGCGGAAGAGGGCATCGGCGTGACGGCTGTGGCGGGCCTGACCGATGGGGCAGGGGCCGCGCCTGGTGCCGGAGGCGTTCGCGTCATGGGCGGGTTCGGTTGCGCGGCACGGTTCTGGAACGATGAGAAATAGCCGCTTTTGGCCGGCTCCGGACGGACGGCTGGCGGTTGTACGGGCGCCGCGGGACGCGGCGGGGCGTCCTGCCTGGGTGCCGGGACCGGGGAGGCGGAAGGGACCGGTGCTGCCGGCTCGCGTCGCGCCACCGGTTGCTGCTGCGCCGCGGGGGGCTGTGGCGCCGCCGTCTGCGGCGTGGCTTGCTGAGGAGTGCTCGGGCGGCTCAGCGGCGGCGCGGCCCGCTCGGCGGCGGGACGCGAAGGGACCGGTCGTTCCGACGGCCGGCTTTCCCGGTGCGCCGCCCGGACCGGCGCCGTGACCGGCACACGCGGTGCCGGCACGGCCTCGGGTGCCAGGTCGGCCGGTTCGGCCTGCTCTCCGGGCAAGGTGCGCGTCGATTTCGCGATCATCCGGATGTCCTGCTCGACGACGACGTCCGTCGGGCCGCCGATGAGGATCAGATGCTCGACATCGTCGCGCCGCACGAGCACGAGCCGCCGTTTGTCGTCCACCGCCGCGGCATCCATGACCGCGAGCCGCGTCCGGCGATTGCGACCGCCCGCGATGAAGGTGCCGGACGTCAGCATCCGCACGATGCGGTAGGCAATGTATATCAGCAGCAGCGCGGCCGCGCCGATGATGATCCACGAAACTGCCGCTTCGTATTGCGGGTCGACAACGCCTTCGAGCAGACCGGTCATCTTTGTCTTCGTGCTCCCTTAGCCCCCAAGGTTGTCCGGCACAGTAGACACGACCCTGTGGCGGTCGCAAGGCGCGCGCAGGCATGGCCGCCGCATCACTGTGGGAAAGCCGTCAAGACACCATGCGAATCGGCGGCAAACGCACGAAATGAGGGACAATGGGTGCCATACTCTTCCCCGCACAGACATTATGTGATTCAACCCATCGACGCGGCGGCTTTGGGAATCGGTAGGACTGGCAGGGAATGGCGAGGGACAGCCAAGGGGAATTCTATCCGGCGCCAGTCGTCGATCAGAATTCGCGGCCGGGGACGATCGTACGGCTGATCATCTTCATCGTCATCCTGGTCGCGGCCGCCTTCGTGTTCGCGCTGATGCGCGACAGTCTCGGCGATCCGTTCCTGCTCGGCATGCTGGGCATCCTCGCCATGATCGGCGTCGGCTATCTCTTCGCCTCGGCGATCGGGCTCGTGCAGGTGGCGCCGCGCTCCTCTGGCGACGAACTGGCAAAAGCCTGCGTCGACACCATGGACCAGGGGCTGGTGCTGGCGGACATGAAAGGCCAGGTGCTCTACGCCAACCGCGCCTATGCCGAGCTGACCGGCGCGACCTCGGCCGCGGACGTCCGCACGCCCGACGTCCTCCTGTCGGACAACGCCGAGGCGGCGCCGACGGTGGAAGGTCTGGCGGACGGCCTGCGCGACGGGCGCCCCGGCGACGGCGAGTTCCGGGTATCCCAGGCGATCCGGCCCGGCTCGGAAGGCGGGTCGCGCTGGTATCGCATCCGCGCGCGCAGCTTTTCGGTTCCGGGCCGGCGGCAGCCGCTGGCCGCCTGGCATCTGGAGGACATCTCGCGGGAACGGGCGGAACAGGAGCGCTTCTTCCTCGATCTGCAGGAGGCGATCGACCATCTCGACCACGCGCCCGCCGGCTTCTTCTCCGCCGATCCGTCGGGCCGCGTGACCTACATCAACGCCACGCTCGCCGAGTGGCTCTGCATCGACCTGGCGAGCTTTACGCCCGGCGGAATCACCCTGTCCGAGATCGTGGCCGGCGACGGAATGGCGCTGATCCGCTCCGTCAAGGCCGATCCCGGTTCGACGCGCAACGCGGTGGTCGATCTCGATCTCTCGACGGTCACCGGCGAGGTGCTTCCCGTCCGTTTCATGCACCGCGCGACCGCGACGCGGGAAGGCACACAAGGCCCCACCCGCACCATCGTTTTGAACCGGGCCAAGGGCGAGGACGCCTCGGCCGACCTGAGGGCGTCGGAAGTCCGGTTCACCCGGTTCTTCAATTCCACGCCGATGGCAATCGCCGGCATCGACGGCCGCGGCCGCATCCTGCGCACGAATGCGCCTTTCCTGTCCCTGTTTTCGAGCGTCGTCGATCGCGACGCGGTCGATCGCCACGTTCTTCTGGACAGGGTCATCCATTCGCGCGACCGCGCGGCCTTCGCGTCGGCCCTGGAGAAGGCCAAGCAGCACCAGGCGGATATCCTGCCGATCGACACGGTCCTTCCCGACGATGAGGAGCGACACATGCGCTTCTACGTCAACGCGGTTGCGGACGCGAAGGAGGGAGACGCCACCGAAGAGGCCGCCATCGTCTACGCGGTGGAGACGACCGAGCAGAAGGCACTCGAGGCGCAGATGGCCCAGGGCCAGAAGATGCAGGCCGTTGGGCAGCTCGCGGGCGGCATCGCGCACGATTTCAATAACGTGCTCACCGCCATCATCATGGCTTCCGACCTGCTCCTGACCAACCATCGGCCGTCGGATCCGTCCTTCCCCGACATCATGAACATCAAGCAGAATGCCAACCGGGCCGCCTCGCTCGTGCGGCAGCTGCTCGCCTTCTCCCGCCGCCAGACCCTGCGGCCAGAGGTGTTGAACCTGACCGACGTGCTTGCCGACCTTCGGATGCTGCTGACGCGGCTCGCCGGCAACGACATACGGCTCAAGATCGACCCTGGCCGCGACCTGTGGCCGGTGAAGGCCGACCTCGGCCAGTTCGAGCAGGTCATCGTCAACCTGACCGTCAACGCGCGCGACGCGATGCCCCAGGGCGGCGAACTGACGGTGCGCACCAAGAACGTGGCCGCGATCGACAGCGAGGCCTATCACTACCGCGAACTCGCGCCGGGCGACTACGTGCTCGTCGAGGTGGAGGACAGCGGAACCGGCATCACGCCGGACGTGATGAAGAAGATCTTCGAGCCGTTCTTCACCACCAAGGAGGTCGGCAAGGGCACGGGCCTTGGCCTGTCCATGGTCTACGGCATCATCAAGCAGACGGGCGGCTTCATCTTTTGCGAATCTCGGGTCGGAGACGGGACGACCTTCCGCATATTCCTGCCGCGCCACATCGTGGAGGAGAAGCCGCTTGCGACGGGCGAGGAAAAGGCGGCAGCGGCCGCTGCTGCTGCTCCGCGGATTCCCGAAGTCCAGAAGGACCTTTCGGGCTCAGCCACCGTGCTTCTCGTCGAGGATGAGGACGCGGTCCGCATGGGCGGCGTCAGGGCGCTGAAATCCCGCGGCTACACCGTCCACGAAGCGACTTCCGGCGTGGAGGCGCTGGAAATCTATGACGAACTCGAAGGCAAGATCGACATCGTCGTTTCCGACGTCGTGATGCCAGAGATGGACGGGCCGACGCTGCTGGGCGAACTGCGCAAGCGCCGTCCCGACATCAAGTTCATCTTCGTTTCGGGTTATGCGGAGGACGCCTTCGCCAGGAACCTGCCCGCCGACGCCAAGTTCGGATTCCTTCCGAAACCCTTCTCGCTCAAGCAATTGGCGACAATCGTTAAGGAAATGCTGGAAGGCGAGGAATAGACGAGAAGAACGGATATCGTGCAAAATTCCCGCCGGGTGGACGATCCCGGATGACGATCGGTGGTGTGTGGACAGATGACGCCGCACAATGAGGCACAAGTCGGAGACTACGCCCCGACCGTCCTTCTCTCGGGCGATCCCCTGCGCTCGGAATGGATTGCAGAGACGTTCCTCGAGAAAGCCCGCTGCGTGAACCGGATCCGCGGGGCGCTCGGCTATACGGGCAGCTACAGGGGCATGCCGGTCAGCGTGCAGACGACCGGCATCGGAATTCCATCGCTTTCGATCTACGTTCACGAACTCCTCGAAACCTACGGCGCCAAAGCGCTCTTCAGAGTGGGCACCTGCGGCGGATTGCAGGACCACGTCCGCATCCGCGAGGTCGTGATATCCCAAGCTGCAGGAACCGACAGCTGCGCCGACGGACGGACGTTCGGCGACTTCCGGTTCGCGCCGTCGCCGGATTTCAACCTCCTGGGCATGGCAGCCGATCACGCGAAAGGGTCGGGCTTGGCGCACCATGTCGGGCCGACCGCCTCGAGCGACGTCTTCTATCACTCGGCGGGGGACGAACGGTTCAGGCCGTTGCGCTCGCATGGCGTGCTCGCCGTCGATATGGAGACGAGCGGCTTCTACACGCTCGCCGCGCGGTTCGGCGCGCGCGCCCTGTCTATCTGCATGGTGGTCGACAACATCTTCACGCATGACGCCATCGCGGAGTCCGAGCGGCAGGCGGTCTTCCGGCCGATGGTTGAACTCGCGCTGGCCACGGCCTCAAAGGCCTTCCGCCTGGAGCAGTGAGGGCACTCGCGCGAGATGCCGAGTAGTTCGTTGCCTGCGAATTATGCAAGAATCTGCATTGATTAAAAAATAGACAGGACGTGCCTTCGACTGCGCAATCATTCGTCAACGATTCCTTAACGCCTCTACGGGCCGCTATTCTTCGACTCTCGTCTTTCCCTTCAAATGCCTGCTCCGCCACGGAAAAATGCGCTCTGGCAGTGGAACTTCGGCCGGTTGGCACGGCCGTTGCATCGTCTAGTGCGGTGCAACAACCAACTCATACCGGAGGTTTACATATGAGGGGAACGATAACATCGATTGCCAGGCAGATGACGGGCGCAGCGCTCGCTGGCCTGCTGGCTGTCGGGACGGCGACGGCGCAAGAAGACACGATCAAGGTCGGCGTCCTGCATTCGCTATCCGGCACGATGGCGATCTCGGAGACGACGTTGAAGGACGTCATGCTGATGCTCATCGAGCAGCAGAACGAGAAGGGCGGCCTGCTCGGCAAGAAGCTCGAGGCGGTGGTCGTCGATCCGGCGTCCGACTGGCCGCTGTTTGCGGAGAAGGCACGCGAACTGATTTCGGTGAACGACGTCGCCGCCGTCTTCGGCTGCTGGACCTCGGTGTCCCGCAAGTCGGTGCTGCCGGTGTTCGAGGAGTTGAACTCACTCCTCTTCTACCCGGTGCAGTACGAGGGTGAGGAAAGCCAGCGCAACGTGTTCTACACCGGTGCCGCGCCCAATCAGCAGGCGATCCCGGCCGTCGACTATCTGATGGAGAACGAGAGCGTGGAACGCTGGGTGCTCGCCGGCACCGACTACGTCTATCCGCGCACGACCAACAAGATTCTCGAGGCCTATCTCCAGGCGAAGGGCGTGGCGCCCGAGGACATCATGATCAACTACACGCCGTTCGGTCACTCCGACTGGCAGACGATCGTGTCCGACATCAAGGCCTTCGGCTCGGCCGGCAAGAAGACGGCAGTGGTTTCAACCATCAATGGCGACGCCAACGTGCCGTTCTACAAGGAACTCGGCAATCAGGGCATCAAGG
>CATMOC010000025.1 GCA_950071955.1 uncultured Mesorhizobium sp.
GGCGGAAGCCGTGGGCATCAAAGTGGTCATGAACCGCTGCCCCAAGATCGAATACGGTCGTCTTTCGGGCGAGATCGGCTGGAACGGCGTGAACAGCCGCCTCATCTCGTCGAAGAAGCCCGTCATGCGCCAGGGATTCCAGAGCTTCGGCATCAGGCAGAGGTAGATTTCGTCGCTGTCGAACCCCGCCCGCGGGGTGGGATCAGCCGTAACGCATCCCGAGCAGTCTGTATGGCCAGTAGCTCTCTTCGGTTGCGATGAGCCGGAGAATCCTCGCAGGTGGCATTCCCGTCATCCGACGCACTTCGCGTATCATGTGCGCCTGGTCCGCGAAGCCAGCATCGACGGCCAGACCGGCATGGTCCGGTGCGGTACCCGGCTCGTCCGACATCACCCGCGCGAACAGTTCCTCGTTGCGCACCAGCAGCGCGAGTTCGCGCTGGGTGCGTCCCGTCTGGTGTTTGACGCGCCTCTGCAGCTGCCGCAGGCTGCGGCCCGTACTCGACAGCGCCGCGCGCGCCGCCAATGCTGTCGCCCAGTCACGCATCCAGAAGGGAGACACCCCGCCTTTCGGCCGCCGATGTGCCCACCGTGGCGCAATTTGCTCCTCGAAGCGTGCAAATCTCTGCTCGGCGCTTCCTTCCCGAAACACCGGAAGCAACGTCTCGACGACGTCGGGCGGCAACACGTTCTCGCCCGCGACATGCTTGTCGAACAGCGGCAAGACGCTCGTTCCGGTCAGGGCTTCCCAGACGTCGGGGTAGAAGCTCACCGTGAGGACGAACACCGGGCCGGCGCTCCAGGTCGTCACCGGTCCGCTGCCGGGTCCGGAGACCATCAGCCTGGGCAGCGGGGCTCCGGTCTCCGGCGCCTTCGCTTCGGCATCGGTCTTCACCAGATGCAGCCGTCCCTCGAAGTGCCAGGTCAGCGAGCAATAGGGCGAAAGGGGGAAGTGATTGAACCGGTCCCCGTGCGCGAGTGTCCGCCCGCGGGTGTCGCGCACGATCCCCAGCACGACACAGGTTGCGAGCGAGGGACGAGGCAGGAGAAGCGAGGCACTTCGCGCCTCGGGTGTCGTCTCGGCTCGCGTCATCGGCATCCGATCGTCCGGCGTCGTTTCGCTTCAATACCGTTCCCGTCGATCATCGCACAATCATCGCTCCCGCATGGATGCCAATGCAAGGCGACGCCGCGATGCTCGATGAGAACCCGCTAACACACGATCCCCGCGCCGATTTCTCGGAGACCCTGGCCGACAAGGGATATTTCGTGACCAGCACTCAGGACCTCATCGGATGGGCGCGCACGGGGTCCCTCCATCAGCTTGCCTTCGGTCTCGCCTGCTGCGCGGTCGAGATGATGCAGATGTTCGGCCCACGCTACGATTTCGAGCGCTTCGGCATGGCACTGCCTGGGACGCCGCGGCAGGCCGACCTGATGATCATCGCCGGTACGCTGACCAACAAGATGGCTCCCGCACTGCGCAAGGTCTATGACCAGATGGCCGAGCCGCGCTACGTCATATCGATGGGAAGCTGCGCCAACGGTGGTGGCTACTATCACTATTCCTATTCGGTGGTGCGCGGCTGCGACCGCATCGTTCCCGTCGACATCTACGTGCCCGGGTGTCCGCCCACCGCCGAGGCCCTGCTCTACGCCGTGCTTCTCCTGCAAAAAAAGATCAGGCGGAACACCACCATCGAGCGTTGAGGCGGGGATGTGCCCACGTTCCGGCGCAAGGAAGGCGTCGTCTTCGTCGATCGGTTGAGGCTGGAAAGGGATTCCTCACGCCAGCCAATTTCAGTAACAATCTCCTTTGCGCTTTGCCGCGGCCTTTGCCATGAATGCCGGTGAAGAATTCGAGGGAGGATACGGACATGACCCAGCGCACACCCGGCTTCGACACGCTCGCCATCCATGCCGGCGCGCAGCCTGACCCCGCCACCGGCGCGCGGGCGACGCCGATCTACCAGACGACGGCCTATGTCTTCGACGACGTCGATCATGCCGCTTCGCTGTTCGGGCTGAAGGCCTTCGGCAACATCTATACGCGCATCATGAACCCGACCCAGGCGGTGCTGGAAGAGCGGGTCGCGGCGCTCGAAGGCGGCACGGCCGCGCTGGCGACCGCTTCGGGCCATGCCGCGCAACTCCTGGTCTTCCACACGCTGATGCAGCCCGGGGCGAACTTCATCTCGGCCAAGAAGCTCTACGGCGGCTCGATCAACCAGTTCGGCCACGCCTTCAAGAATTTCGACTGGCAGGTGCGCTGGGCCGACGTCGACGATCTCTCCACCATCGAAAGCCAGATCGACGACAAGACGCGGGCGATCTTCGTCGAGAGCCTCGCCAATCCGGGCGGCATCTTCGTGGATCTGGAGCCGATCGGCGAGATCGCGCGCCGGCACGGACTGCCGTTCGTCGTCGACAACACCATGGCTTCGCCCTACCTGCTGCGGCCGATCGAGCACGGCGCCGACATCGTGGTGCATTCGCTGACCAAGTTCCTCGGCGGCCACGGCAACTCCATGGGCGGCGCCATCGTCGACGGCGGCACGTTCGACTGGTCGAAGAGCGGCCACTATCCCATGCTGTCGCAGCCGCGGCCGGAATATGCCGGGATGGTGCTGCACGAGACATTCGGCAACTTCGCCTTCGCCATCGCCTGCCGGGTGCTCGGCCTGCGCGACTTCGGACCGGCGATCTCGCCGTTCAACGCCTTCCTCATCCTGCAGGGTATCGAGACGCTGTCGCTGCGGATGCGGCGCCACTGCGACAACGCTCTGAAGGTGGCGGATTGGCTGTCGCAGCACCCCAAAGTGTCCTGGGTTTCCTATCCTGGCCTCGCCTCGGACCCGAACCATGCGCTCATGAAGAAGTATTCGCCGAAAGGCGCGGGCGCCGTCTTCACCTTCGGGCTGAAGGGCGGCTTCGATGCCGGCGTGAAGGTTGTCGAGGGGGTCGAGCTCTTCTCGCATCTGGCCAACATCGGCGACGTCCGCTCGCTGATCATCCACCCGGCCTCGACCACGCACCGTCAGCTTTCCGACGAGCAGAAGATCGCGGCAGGCGCCGGACCGGACGTCATCCGCCTGTCGGTCGGCATCGAGGAGGTCGAGGACATCATCGCCGATCTCGAACAGGCGCTCGCGAAGGCCTGACATCCGTGGGACTGCTGGTTTCCGTCGATACCACTGGTGTGGAGCCGGAGGAGGGCACTCCTGCGGCGGACCGGGTGATCTCCGGCGATCCACGCTTCCGGACCTGGAACGTGGAGGAGGCGGAGGGCCGTGTCTATGCCGGGATATGGGAGGCCTCGCCCGGCAAATGGCGCATCGAGTATGACGAGTGGGAGTTCTGCCACATCCTTTCGGGCCGCTCTGTGATCGCCGGAGACGATGGCGAGACGCGGACGGTGTCGGCCGGCGACGCCTTCGTGATCCGTCCGGGTTTCAAGGGCACTTGGGAGGTTCTGGAGACCACGCGCAAGGAGTATGTGATCCGTCTTTGAGGACGGGATCTCCGGCCTGTGGAAATCTGTCGTTGGCCATCCACGCATTCCCCGCTTTCCACAGCCCGCCGCGGATTGCGGCGTGACGATGACGGTCCTAACGTAAGGGCATCTCAGGCGCTCGGAGGCCTCGCAGGGACCGCGGGAACCAGCCAAGGAGCAAAGCCTGGGGCCGTACCGGAAGCCGGTTCGTGGCGGGGATCCGGCGCTGATCGCCGCGCTCGCCGCGCGTCGCGAAGGCAAAGCCGATGCTGCCATGAAGGCCGGTCAAGTCCTTCGATGGCGCGCCTGCGGAACCTTTTCGGGGAAAGCGGGCGAGGTGCCGGAAATCGCGAATTCCTAGCGGACCAGCGTTCTTCGGGACCCTCAGCATCGGAAACCCGATTCGGGCGGCGCTTCTTTGGAGGCCCGCGCGGGGCCAGGGAACCGATCTGGACAGGGAGGCACTGGGAGCGATCTCAGTGCTTTCCTTGCTTTTGCGGCTTACCAGCGGCAATCGAGCTTCTCCAGCCCGTGGAAATGGTAGGTGGCCCGATAAGCCGGCTCCTGGGCGAGACGAAGACCCGGAAGCCGGTCGAACAGGACCGACAGCGCCACTTCCATCTCCAGCCTCGCGAGCGGCGCGCCGATGCAGAAGTGGATGCCGGCGCCGAAGGAGACGTTCTTCTGGTCGATGCGCCCGGGATCGAATCGGTCGGGCTCGGAATAGGCTCGAGGATCGCGATTGGCGGCGCCCAGCAGCAGCCCGATCTGCTCGCCCGGCCGGACCGTGACACCGGGTTCGATCTCGACCGTCTGATAGGTGTAGCGACGGAACATGTGCAGCGGCGCGTCGTGGCGGATGCATTCCTCGACGGTCGCCGCCGCAGCTCCCGGCCCGGCGAAAAAGCGGCGCGGGTCGCCGCCCTGGTGCAGGATCGCGCGGATGGCGTTGCCGATCTGGTGGACCGTCGCCTCGTGGCCCGCGTTCAGGAGCTGGATGGCCGACGCCGTCAGCTCGGCATCCGACAGCCTGTCGCCGCCGTCCCGCGCCGCGATCAACACGGAGAGCAGGTCGTCTCCGGGTGTCTTGCGCCGCTCCTCGACATAGCCGGTGAGGAAATCGGCGAATTCGCGCGCCGCTGTGTTGGCGCGCACCTCGACCTCGCGGGTACGGCCGAACATGTGCATGGCGACCATGTCGTGAGACCAGTGGAGCAGTTGGTCGTTCATGCTGGCGGGAACGCCGAGCATCTCGGCAATCACGGTGATCGGCACCGGCGTGGCGAACGTGGGAAGAAGATCGGCCTCGCCGTCGACCTCTATGCTGTCGACCAGGGCGTGGGACAGGCTCTCGATCATCGGCCGCAGCCGTTCCACCTGCCGCGAGACGAAGGCACGGTTTACCAGCGTGCGAAGGCGCGTATGCGCGGGCGGTTCCAGCTCCAGCATCGAATGGGAGGAGAAGGCATCGAAATCGACGAGGTAATCGCGCGGGCCGGCATAGCCGTCCTCCGCCGCGCCCTCCGGCTTCTCGCGCCCGAAACGCCGGTCGCGCAGGAGACGGTTGACGTCGTCATGACCGGCGAAGCACCAGAAACCGTACTCCTGCCAGAAGAAGGTCGGAGCGTGGGCGTGGAGGAAGGCGTAGGCACGGTAGGGATCCTGTACGAACGCCGCGGTATGCGGGTCCAGGCTTGTCTGGCGGCTTCGAGCGTCGAGCGAGAGATAGGAAGGGGCGTCTAAGACTGGACTCATGCCCGCAGATTAGTGCGGCTTGTTCCTACCGCGCCAGTCCGTAGTGTCATGATCCGGCGCCTTCGGCAGCCTTTCGCGAAACGGAACGGATACGCACCATTGAACATCATCGTCGTCGGTGCCGGCATTGCCGGCCTTTCCACCGCCTGGTCGCTGACGAAGCGGGGGCACGAGGTGACCCTGATCGAGCAGGTTAGCATCCCCAATCCGCTCGCCGCGTCGGGGGATCACCACAGGATCATCCGCCGCGCCTATCCGTCCGGCACCGGCTACGGCCGTGCGATTACCGAGGCCTACGAGGCCTGGGACGAGATGTGGGCGGATCTCGGTGAGAGTCACCTCGACCCGCGCGGCTTCCTTTGCGTGTCACGCGAAGCCGGCGATGAGGCAGAGGACTATCTGGAGGGACTGAAGGCGGGCGGCTTTCGCTTCGAGATGTTCTCGCCCGAAGAGGCGGCGGGGCGCTGGACGTTCCTCGACGCCGCCACAATCCGCTACGCCTATTTCTCGCCCGAGGGCGGCGCGCTGCACTGCCGGCGCATCGCATCCGGGCTTGCCGCCTGGCTGAGGACGCACGGCGCCACCGTTCTCGAAAACACCCGCGTTAGCGCCGTCGATCCGGTCGCGGGAACCGTCACCACCGGCGCGGGAGAAAAACTGTCGGCCGACTGGGTGGTGGTCACCGCCGGCGCCTGGGTGACGAAGCTCTTCCCCGACCTCGTCTCCGACCTCAAGACCTACCGCACTGCCGTCGTCTATCTCAAACCGCCCGCCGACCTGAAGGAAGAATGGCGGACGGCGCCGGTCATCCTCGACGTCGGCGGCCAGACCGACGGCTACATCATTCCGCCGTCGGGCGAGGGCGGGCTGAAGTTCGGTTCGGGCCTGCACAAGTTTGCCTCCGCGGACGCCGATGCACGCCGTGTACCCGAACCGGGCGAGGGCGACGCCATCCGCGATCTGTTTTCGCCTCCCATGGTGCGGCTCGACGAATATAGGGTGGAGAATGTCGTCACCTGCGCCTACACCTTCACCGCCGACGAGCGCTTCTTCGCGGACGAGCGCGGAAAGTGCCTGATCGTCTCGGCCTGCTCGGGGCACGGCTACAAGTTCGGCGCGGCGGTGGGGCGGCGTGTGGCGACACATGTCGATCGACCCGACCTTCCGGGGCTGCTTGCCTGGCTCCGAGCCGAGGCCGGGTAAACCATCCGCCCGCTTTGGCGTCAGCAATGTTTCGCTCGCCCTTGCGCGAGCGGGATGCGGCGCCTTATCTAGCGCGAACAAGTCACTTGCCGATTCCGCAGTTTCATGCGCCCGAATCGCTCCCACGAAGGAAACGTCCAATGAGAGATCCCGTCGAAACCGCGATGAACCTCGTTCCGATGGTTGTCGAGCAGACGAACCGGGGCGAGCGGGCCTATGACATCTTCTCCCGGCTGCTCAAGGAGCGCATCATCTTCATTACCGGGCCGATCGAGGACGGCATGGCGACGCTCGTGTGCGCCCAGCTTCTGTTCCTCGAGGCCGAGAACCCGAAGAAGGAGATCTCGCTCTACATCAACTCGCCTGGCGGCGTGGTGACGAGCGGCATGGCGATCTACGACACGATGGAGTTCATCAAGCCGGCGGTGTCGACGTTGTGCGTCGGCCAGGCCGCGTCCATGGGTTCGCTGCTTCTGTGCGCCGGCCACAAGGACATGCGTTTCGCCACGCCGAACGCGCGCATCATGGTTCACCAGCCGTCGGGCGGCTTCTCGGGACAGGCCTCCGACATCGAGCGCCACGCCCAGGACATCATCAAGCTGAAGCGACGCCTCAACGAGGTCTACGTCAAGCACACCGGGCAGGACTACGAGGTCATCGAGCGGACGCTCGACCGCGATCATTTCATGACGTCCGAAGAGGCGCGGGAATTCGGCCTGATCGACAAGGTGATCTCGACGCGCCAGGCGATCGAGGCAGCGCCGGCGACCTGATCTTCCGCGGCATTCGGGCCAACCACGCGCGATGCCGCATTTTTGAAACATTCTGCGGCATTTCTGTCACATATAGGTGTTCCCACGGGGCTGGCAGCGGCCTACGTTAAGCCTATGTTGAGTTCCCGGGGGATAGCCTCGGCCTGTTTTGGCGAATCGTTGCTGCGCCTCGTGTTTTGTGTATCGTTCGAAGGTGCCGGGGCCTGCATGCAGGAACAGGAGGCGGCACGCTTGACCGTCGGACGGCTAAGCCCCGAAGTCGGGCGACCGGCCGGCAGGGACTGAAAGGACTGGAAGGCATGAGCAAAATCGGCAACAGCGGCGGCGGCGACTCCAAGAATACGCTCTACTGCTCCTTCTGCGGCAAGAGCCAGCACGAGGTTCGCAAGCTGATCGCCGGTCCGACCGTATTCATCTGCGACGAATGCGTTGAACTCTGCATGGATATCATCCGCGAGGAGAACAAGACCTCGATGGTGAAGTCCCGCGAGGGAGTTCCCACCCCGCAGGAGATCCTCAAGGTCCTCGACGACTACGTCATCGGCCAGCCCTACGCCAAGCGTGTCCTGTCGGTCGCGGTCCACAATCACTACAAGCGGCTCGCGCATGCGTCGAAGAACAACGACGTGGAACTCGCCAAGTCGAACATCCTTCTGATCGGACCGACCGGCTGCGGCAAGACGCTGCTCGCCCAGACGCTTGCCCGCATCATCGACGTGCCCTTCACGATGGCCGACGCCACGACGCTGACGGAGGCCGGCTATGTCGGCGAGGACGTCGAGAACATCATCCTCAAGCTGCTGCAGTCGGCCGACTACAATGTCGAGCGGGCCCAGCGCGGCATCGTCTATATCGACGAGATCGACAAGATTTCCCGCAAATCGGACAATCCGTCGATCACGCGCGACGTGTCGGGCGAGGGCGTCCAGCAGGCGCTTCTGAAGATCATGGAAGGCACCGTGGCTTCTGTGCCGCCCCAGGGCGGGCGCAAGCATCCGCAGCAGGAGTTCCTGCAGGTGGACACCGCCAACATCCTGTTCATCTGCGGCGGTGCCTTCGCGGGCCTCGACAAGATCATCTCCGATCGCGGCCGCAAGACCTCCATCGGCTTCGGTGCGACGGTTTCCTCTCCGGAAGACCGGCGCAGCGGCGAGGTGTTCCGTCTCGTTGAGCCGGAGGATCTCCTGAAGTTCGGCCTCATCCCGGAATTCGTCGGCCGCCTGCCCGTGCTGGCGACGCTCGAGGACCTCGACGAGCCAGCGCTGATCCAGATTCTGACCGAGCCGAAGAACGCCTTGGTCAAGCAGTATCAGCGCATGTTCGAGATGGAGAACGTGGAACTCACTTTCCACGAGACCGCGCTCACGGCGATCGCCAAGCGTGCCATCGAGCGCAAGACCGGCGCCCGCGGGCTGCGTTCCATCATGGAGGCGATCCTGCTGGACACGATGTTCGAGCTCCCGGCGCTGGAAGGTGTCCAGGAGGTCGTGATCTCGGACGATGTGGTGACCGGCAAGGCCCGGCCGCTCTACATCTATTCCGAATCGAAGAAGGAAAAGGGCAGCGTCGCCTGAAGCGGGTCCCGCGACTGACGTTCCTTTCCGGCGGCGAAGCGTGCCGTTCGTCCGAGTGCAGATTGCGTCGCGGTCAGCGGCGCTATCGCGATCCTGATCCTCGTCGCTGCCCGGTTCCGCTACAGTCTCCGGATGCGGCGTCCAGCCTTCCTGACGCAGGGCGCGAGGCCTGCCGAGGGCATCCGCACGGCGCCCTTTCCCGGCCGGCGCGGGCACTTGATCTTTGTCGGATGCGACGCCAATTAACGATTATCGGACCGGTCGATCTTCACGTGCTGTCGAGCACTCCCAACTCGTGGATAGGCGTGGAGCAACACCGGGGCTACAATGAGATTCGCGGTTGGCTCATGGCGGCCGTGAAGTGAAAGGCAAGACAATGTCCAAGACAACTCGACCAACCTCGTCGAACGGCGTCTACGCAGTCCTCCCGCTGCGCGATATCGTCGTCTTCCCGCACATGATCGTGCCGCTTTTCGTGGGTCGCGAGAAGTCGATCAAGGCGCTCGAAGAGGTGATGGGGGCCGACAAGCAGATCCTGCTCGCCACCCAGATGAACGCTTCGGACGACGACCCGGAGCCGAACGCAATCTACGACGTCGGCACGCTGGCGAACGTCCTCCAGCTTCTGAAGCTTCCCGACGGCACCGTGAAGGTGCTCGTTGAAGGAACCTCCCGTGCGCGCATCTCGTCCTTCACCGACCGGGCAGACTTCCACGAGGTCCATGCCGATGCGCTTCCCGAGCCGGAGGAGGAGGAGGTCGAGATCGAGGCGCTCGCGCGTTCGGTCGTCTCCGACTTCGAGAACTATGTGAAGCTGAACAAGAAGATCTCGCCTGAGGTCGTCGGTGCGGCCGGGCAGATCGAGGACTATTCCAAGCTCGCCGACACGATCGCCTCACACCTGGCGATCAAGATTCCCGAGAAGCAGGAAATGCTTGCCACGCTCTCCGTCCGCGAGCGGCTCGAGAAGGCCATGGGCTTCATGGAGGCCGAGATCTCGGTGCTGCAGGTGGAGAAGCGCATCCGCTCGCGCGTGAAGCGCCAGATGGAGAAGACCCAGCGCGAGTACTACCTCAACGAGCAGATGAAGGCGATCCAGAAGGAACTCGGCGAGGGCGAGGACGGCCGCGACGAGGCAGCCGAACTTGAGGAGCGCATCAAGAAGACCAAGCTCTCCAAGGAGGCCCGTGACAAGGCCAATGCCGAGTTGAAGAAGCTGCGGTCCATGTCGCCGATGTCGGCCGAATCCACGGTGGTGCGCAACTACCTGGACTGGCTGCTGTCGATACCGTGGGGCAAGAACTCGAAGGTCAAGCAGGACCTCAATTTCGCACAGGACGTGCTCGATACCGATCATTTCGGCCTCGACAAGGTCAAGGAACGGATCGTCGAGTACCTGGCGGTTCAGAGCCGGCAGAAGAAGCTCAAGGGGCCGATCCTGTGCCTGGTCGGGCCTCCTGGCGTCGGCAAGACCTCGCTCGGCAAGTCGATCGCCAAGGCGACCGGACGCGAATTCGTACGCATGGCGCTCGGCGGCGTGCGCGACGAGGCCGAGATCCGCGGTCACCGCCGCACCTATATCGGCTCGATGCCCGGCAAGGTCATCCAGTCGATGAAGAAGGCCAAGAAGTCCAACCCGCTCTTCCTGCTCGACGAGATCGACAAGATGGGCATGGATTTCCGCGGCGATCCGTCCTCGGCCCTGCTGGAGGTGCTGGATCCGGAGCAGAACTCGACCTTCATGGACCACTATCTCGAGGTTGAGTACGATCTGTCGAGCGTCATGTTCGTGACGACGGCCAATACGCTGAACATCCCGCCGGCCCTGATGGACCGCATGGAGATCATCCGGATTGCCGGCTACACGGAGGATGAGAAGGTCGAGATCGCCAAGCGGCATCTGATGCCGAAGGCCATCCGCGATCATGCGCTGAAGGACGGCGAGTTCTCGGTGGCGGACGAGGCGATCCGCGCGATCATCCAGACCTACACGCGGGAAGCCGGCGTGCGCAGCCTGGAGCGCGAACTGATGAAGCTCGCGCGCAAGGCCGTGACCGAGATCTTGAGGACGAAGAAGGAATCCGTCGACATCACGCAGGACAATCTGTCCGACTACCTCGGCGTGCCGCGGTTCCGCTTCGGTCAGGTCGAGGGCGAGGATCAGCTCGGCGTCGTCACCGGGCTTGCCTGGACCGAGGTCGGCGGCGAACTGCTGACGATCGAGGGTGTCATGATGCCCGGCAAGGGCAAGATGACCGTCACGGGTAACCTGAAGGACGTCATGAAGGAGTCCATCTCGGCGGCGGCATCCTATGTCCGCTCGCGGGCGATCGACTTCGGCGTGGAACCGCCGCTCTTCGACAAGCGCGACATCCACGTGCACGTGCCGGAAGGCGCGACTCCCAAGGACGGTCCGTCCGCGGGTGTGGCGATGGTCACCGCCATCGTATCCATCCTGACCGGGATCCCCGTGCACAAGGATGTGGCTATGACGGGCGAGATCACGCTGCGCGGTCGCGTTCTGCCGATCGGCGGGCTGAAGGAAAAGCTTCTCGCGGCCCTTCGCGGCGGCATCAAGAAGGTGCTGATCCCCGAGGAGAACGCCAAGGATCTGGCGGATATCCCCGAGAACGTGAAGAGCGGCCTGGAGATCATCCCGGTCAGCCGGGTCGGCGAGGTTCTGCAGCATGCCTTGCTGCGCATGCCCGAGCCGATCGAATGGGTCGAGCCGATCGAAGCGGCCAAAAAGCCTGCGGGTGAGGAGGCAGGAGCTGCTTCCCTGGCTCACTGAGCCGGCTGCCCGATGTGACTGCTAATGAAGGCCGGGCCAGGTGCCCGGCCTTTTCTATTCATCGGGGCAAAAAAACCGCGGAATTCCGGGGTTTTCGCCCATTTGCGGCTTGGTTGTCGCGCGCGATGTCACTAGAGTCCCGCCGCGGCCGTGGAGTCGCAAGAATGCGGTCTATTGAACAATATGAGGATTTCATGAACAAGAACGAACTCGTATCGGCTGTGGCGGAGGCGGCCAAACTTTCCAAGAGCGACGCTCAGTCTGCTGTGGAAGCTGTTTTTTCGGTGATCACCGGCGAACTCAAGAAGGGCGGCGACGTCCGTCTCGTCGGGTTCGGCAATTTCGAGGTGTCCAAGCGCGAGGCTTCCACGGGTCGAAACCCGCAGACCGGCGCTCCTGTTCAGATTCCTGCCCGCAACGTACCGAAGTTTTCGGCCGGCAAGGGCCTCAAGGACGCCGTCAACTGACCATTCCGACGGGTTTGGAGGGCCGGACGACACCGGACCCCCTCCCTGTTCGCGGCGGAGAGTGCCGTTTGCTCGGCCAACGCCTCGCCGCGAACCTTCCGGCCCGCGCTGCCATGCCGCCGATCGCGCGGTCCGATGCGGGGGCGGATAGAACATGATCGACAAGCTCGAATCCTTCATAATGCTGGCGAAGACTCAGCATTTCGGGCGCGCCGCCGAGGAACTGGGTGTCACGCAGCCGACGCTTTCGGCCGCCATCAAGCAGCTCGAGGACATTCTGGGCGTCATGCTGGTTAGGCGGGGCTCCCGCTTCCAGGGGCTGACGCCTGAGGGCGAGCAGGTGCTGGCTTGGGCGCAGCGCATCACCAGCGACGCGCGCACGATGCGCGAGGAGATGCGGGCCGCGCGGTTCGGGCTTTCGGGCCGCCTCAAGATTGCAGCGATCCCCACCGCGCTCGCCATGACGCCGATGCTGACGACCCCATTCCGCGAAAAGCACCCCGGGGTATCGTTTTCCGTGCTGTCGCGGACCTCGATCGAGGTCCTGTCCATGCTCGGCAACCTCGATATCGACGCGGGCATAACCTACCTCGACAATGAGCCACTGGGCAACGTCGTGTCGGTACCGCTCTACTCGGAGCGCTACCACCTGATCACCGCCGCCGGTAACCCCTATTCGGATCGGCCGAGGATCAGCTGGGCCGAGGTAGCGGAACTGCCGCTATGCCTGCTGACGCCGGACATGCAGAACCGGCGCATCATCGATCTGCATCTCGCCGAAGCCGGGGCAACGGCGAGGCCGACGCTGGAGTCCAATTCGATGATCGTGCTCTTCTCCCACATCCGCACCGGCAAGTGGTCGTCGATCATGCCGATGAACCTGGCCGAGACTTTCGGCTTCGTCGAGCCGATCCGGGCGATCCCGATCGTCGAGCCGGACGCGAGCCATCTGGTCGGTCTCGTGGTGGCGCGGCGGGAGCCGCATACGCCGCTGGTTGCCGCATTCCTCGAACAGGCGCGTCGGCTCGCGGCCGATCTCGGACCCATGGCTCCATCGAACCCCTGAGGCGCCGTGTCAACCCGGCCCGCTTCAGGCTACGGCGGCCGATTCGTTCGGCCGAATGAACGAGGCTGCGGGGGTTGGCAGAGCAGATAGCCTTGGCCGCGCGACGCCGACGCTGACGTGCAAGGGAGACTCGATAGAAACTTCCTATCGACCGACGGATCGGCTTTATTGATTCCGGGACTCCTTTGCGTTCATGATAGATCATTCAAGATCATGGACGGGAGGGCGCTGCTCGATGCAGACGCAAGGTACCCAGATCGAGCCCCGCACGACGGAAATCGTCGAGGCGCATTCGGCCCTTGAGGGACCGCTGCTTCCGATCCTGCATGGGATACAGGAAGAGTTCGGCTACGTTCCCAGCGAAGCCCTTCCGATCATCGCCGAGAAACTCAACCTTTCCCGCGCGGAAGTCCACGGGGTCGCTACTTTCTATCACGACTACCGAAAGCATCCTGCCGGCCGGCACGTCCTGAAACTCTGCCAGGCAGAAGCCTGCCAGTCGATGGGCTCGGACCAGGTGGCGGCGATGGTCAAATCCGCTCTTGGCATCGGCTTTCACGAGACGGCGGCCGACGGTTCGGTGACACTCGAACCCGTCTATTGCCTCGGCCTTTGCGCCTGCGCTCCGGCGGCGATGCTGGACGGCGCGGTGATCGGGCGCCTCGATGCCGACATGGTGCGTGAGATCGCCGCGGAGGTCCGCTCGTGACCCGTACCATCTACATCCCCGGGGATTCCGGCGCGCTGGCACTCGGCGCGGACAAGGTCGCAGGCGCGATAACAGCGGAGCTTCGGGTGCGCGGCATCGAAGCGACGATCGTGCGCAACGGATCGCGCGGCGCCTATTTCCTCGAGCCGATGGTCGAGGTTGAAACCGATGCGGGACGCATCGCCTATGGTCCCGTCAGGCCGAGCGTCGTTGCATCGCTCTTCGAGGCGGATTTCCTGTCCGGCGCTGCGCACCCGAAGCGGCTCGGCCGGCCCGAGGAACTCCCGTTCCTGGCCCGGCAGACGCGGCTCACCTTCGCCCGTTGCGGCATCACCGACCCTCTGTCGCTGGCGGACTACGAAGCCCACGGCGGCCTTGCCGGCCTCAGGAAGGCGCTGGCGGTCGCACCGCTCGAGGTGGTGAAGACGGTGACGGAATCCGGCCTGCGCGGCCGCGGCGGAGCCGGCTTCCCGACCGGCATCAAGTGGCAGACCGTCCACGACGCCAAAGCCGCCAACAAGTACATCGTCTGCAACGCCGACGAGGGCGATTCGGGCACCTTCGCCGACCGCATGATCATGGAAGGCGATCCCTTCGTGCTCATCGAGGGCATGGCGATTGCCGGTATCGCGGTCGGCGCGACGAAGGGCTACGTCTATATCCGCTCCGAATATCCCCACGCTGTCAGCGTGATGCGCCGCGCGATCGAGATCGCGCGCGAGGCGGGGATGCTCGGCTGGAACGTGCTCGGCTCACCGAACATGTTCGACATAGAAGTGCGGGTCGGCGCCGGCGCCTATGTCTGCGGCGAGGAGACCTCGCTCTTGAATTCGCTTGAAGGCAAACGCGGCGTCGTGCGTGCCAAACCGCCGCTGCCGGCGCTGCAAGGCCTGTTCGGCAAGCCGACGGTGGTCAACAACGTCATCTCGCTCGCCTCCGTCCCGGTCATTCTCGACAAGGGCCCGGCCTTCTACAAGGATTTCGGTCTCGGCCGTTCGCGCGGCACCATCCCGATCCAGATCGCCGGCAACGTGAAGTACGGCGGTCTCTTCGAGGCCGCCTTCGGCATGACGCTGGGCGAGAACGTGAACGACATCGGCGGCGGCACCGCTTC
>CATMOC010000026.1 GCA_950071955.1 uncultured Mesorhizobium sp.
GAGGACCATGGCGGTCGAAATCAGCGTCTCGCGCCGCGAAGGCCAAGTGACCTTCGAGGTTTCCTGGCGCACCTGCTGGAGAAAGGTAAATGGGTTGGTGGTTTTTGACGCCATCTGCCGCTCTGCTTTCGAGTACCCGTAGGCCGGGCTTCTGATGGTCCCGATGAAGGGAACGTTCTTCGGTCACGGACAGACATTCGAAAACCGAACATTCTGCCCATGCAATAAGGGCGCGAAAAGCCAATTCCGGCCTCACGCACCGTGTGTCTGGATGCAGCTATCTAAAGATGAACGCGCGCCGATGCAAGTGGCCATTTCGCCCGATCGCGAAAATGTTCCATGGGGCAGCGGTTACGCTGGGAAACCGCGGCCCGCGATCCGATGGCAGGGGCAGCAGGGCTCGAACCTGCGACCTGCGGTTTTGGAGACCGCCGCTCTACCAACTGAGCTATACCCCTAAGCGCAGGCGGCTACATACACATCGCGCGCGCGCCTTGCAATCGGGATGTGCCGTCCACGACATCCGTTTTGCTTCCCGGCGCAGGAAAAGCCCGGTACGCGGCGCTTCCCGCCGAACGCCGCTAGCGGTCGCGGTAGCGATTCGTGATCGGATAGCGCCGGTCGCGACCGAAATTCTTGCGCGTGATCTTCACGCCGGGCGCGGCCTGCCGTCGCTTGTATTCCGCCACGTAGAGCAGGTGCTCGATGCGCCTGACGGTCTCGCGCGGATGGCCGCGCGCCACGATCTCCTCGGTCGACATCTCGTGCTCGACCAGGCACTCGAGGATGTCGTCCAGCACCGGATAGGGCGGCAGCGAATCCTGGTCGGTCTGGTTCTCGCGCAATTCGGCCGATGGCGCCTTGGCGATGATGTTCTTCGGGATCACCTCGCCCGACGGCCCCAGCGCACCCGGTGGCACCGTGGAATTGCGCCAGGCGGCGAGCTTGTAGACCTGCATCTTGTAGAGGTCCTTGATCGGATTGAAACCGCCGTTCATATCGCCATAGAGCGTGGCGTAGCCGACCGACATCTCGGACTTGTTGCCCGTGGTCACCACCATCGAGCCGAACTTGTTGGACACCGCCATCAGGATCACGCCGCGCGAGCGGCTCTGCAGGTTTTCCTCGGTGATCCCTTCCTGCGTGCCCTCGAAGAGGTGGCTCAGCGCGCGCGTAAATCCCTCCACCGGCTCGGCGATCGGCACGATGTCGTAGCGGCAGCCGAGCGCGCGCGCACAGGCTTCGGCGTCGGTCAGCGATTCCTTCGAGGTGTAGCGGTAGGGCAGCATGATCGCGTGCAGCCGCTCCTCGCCCAGCGCATCGACGGCGAGTGCCGCGCAGATCGCCGAGTCGATGCCGCCCGAGAGCCCGAGGACCACGTTCCTGAAGCCGTTCTTGTTGACGTAGTCGCGCAGACCCAGCATGCAGGCGCGGTAGTCGGCCTCTTCGGCGTCCGGGATGCGCGACATCGGCCCGTCGACGCAGCGCCAGCCGCCCTCTCCCTCCCCACCATCGCCACCGCGCTTCCACGTCGTCACCACGACGGCCTCCTCGAACTGGCTCATCTGGAAGGCCAGCGACCTGTCGGCCCCGATGGCGAAGGAGGCACCGTCGAAGACGAGATCGTCCTGACCGCCGATCTGGTTGGCGTAGAGGATCGGCAGGCCGCTCTCGATCACCTGGCGGATGACGACCTGCTGGCGCACGTCCATCTTGCCGCGATAGTAGGGCGAGCCGTTCGGGACGAGCAGGATCTCCGCCCCGCTCTCGGCCAGCGTCTCGCACACGCCGAGGTCGCCCCAGATGTCCTCGCAGATCGGGATGCCCAATCGAATGCCACGATAGTTCACGGGGCCCTGGATCTCGGGCGAGGCCTGGAACACGCGCTTCTCGTCGAACTCGCCGTAGTTCGGCAGGTCGTACTTGTGCCGCTCGGCGATGATCTCGCCTTTATCCGCCACGATGATCGAATTGTGCAGACCGCTGGCGCGCCGGAGCGGCACGCCCACGATCACGCCCGGTCCGCCGTCGGCTGTGTCTGCGGCAAGCTGCCTGGCCGCCTCCTCGCACGCCGTCACGAACGAGGTCCGCAGCACGAGATCTTCGGGCGGGTAACCCGCGATGAAGAGTTCGGTGAAGAAGACGAGGTCCGCCCCGTGACGCGCCGCGTCCGCCCGCGCCTCACGCGCCTTGGCGAGATTGCCGTCGATGTCTCCCACGATGGGGTTCAGCTGGGCGACGGCGATGCGGAGAGTGGAAGGAGCGGACGAGATCATGGCAGGGGTTTAGCGCGCGGCAAACGGCGCGACAATGGGCGGAGCGACGGTGTCGAGCCCGCGCGATTGATCGAACTAATATTCCTCCGGTAACTCGTCGCCGGGTACCGGCGCCACCGTCCCGCCTTCGTCCAAGAACCGATCGAATGCTTTTCTCCCGCCACTTCCGGCACGCGAACGGAAATAGCTCTCGGTTTCAAGGGCCGAGAGTTTCTCTGCTACCGCGATGTTGATGAACTGATTGAGGCTCGGGCCCTCCGCCGCAGCGACGCGTTCCGCCGCCGACTTGAGCGACGGCTGTAGCCGAAGAGCGAGCTTGGACTTGTTCATGTCAAACTCCTGCAGTTCCGGCCCTGAGAAAAGTCCTACTCCTCCATATACGCACGCAGCGCCTCCGCCGAACGGTTCTCCCCGATCGACATCGACAGGATGCGCGACAGGTGGAGGTAAGGCAGCCCCGTTTCCCTCGCCCAGACGTTCATCTGCGCCTGGATGGCCGCGAGGTCCTTCTTCGAAGTGGGGTTTTCCGCGATTTCAAGCCCCGCGTCGCGCAGGGCGGCGGCCATGTCGGTCGAGACGATGAAGCCGTCCCAGCCGACCCAGCGAAGAAAATACTGGCCGGTGTTGCCGCCGAGTCGGCTGCCATGCTTGCCCAGGAATGCCATCAGCCCGACCTGGTCGTCCCCGGGCCAGCCGGCGAGGAATTTTCCGAAGCCGCCGTGCTCGGCCGAGACGCGGTCGACGAAAGCGGCGTTCTCGCGCACCGATCTGATCTTTTGCGGGTTGCGCACGATGCGGGCGTCGGACGAGAGATCGTGCCAGAAGTCGTCCGGCTGGAAGAGCAGCCGCTTCGGCTCGAAGCCGAGGAACGCCGCCTCGAATCCGGGCCATTTCTGCTCGATGACGCGCCACACGAAACCGGCCGAGAAGATCCGGCTTGCCATGGTGGAAAGGATCCGGTCGTCGGAAAGCGCCGCCACCTTTCCGTTGCCCGGTGCGTCGGGCAGAAGGGTCTTCAGCACGTCCTCGCCGCCCTTGCGGTCCGCCGCGCGTGCCCTGATCTCCTCGAAGCGCTTCATCCCCTTCTCCCGCATCGGCTTGCAAGCCTTCCCGCGCTCTGTTCAATGGCGGCGGCGCAGCGACGCGCGCCCGCAGCGAAGGAGGCGAAGTTGAACAGGACCGTAGCCGATCTGGCGCATCGCTGGCTAGGGCGCCGGCAGGAGGCGCTCTCCAGTGCCGAAAGCCGCGTGCTGACCAGCGCCGTGGAAGGGCGGCCGGTGGCGCGCGACGTCAATGCGTGGGTACGTGGGGAGGAGCGGTTCGGCGACCGCCTCGCCGACGGCATCGCGCAGGTCGGCGGTTCCTGGTCGTTCATCGTGGGGTTCGTCCTGTTCCTCGCTCTCTGGACCCTCGGCAACGCCATCCTGCTCGGTCGCGACACATTCGACCCCTACCCGTTCATCTTCCTGAACCTGATCCTGTCCATGCTGGCCGCGCTCCAGGCGCCGATCATCATGATGGCGCAGAACCGCCAGGCCGCTCGCGACCGCATCGACGCCGCGCACGACTACGAGGTCAATCTCAAGGCGGAGATCGAGATCATGGCGCTGCACGAGAAGCTCGACGAACTGCGGCAGAAGGAAATGACGCTTCTGCGCGAGGAGATCGCGGCGCTCGCGACAGAGATGCGCGCCTTGCGGTCCGGCGAGGCGCCGCAGCCGTCGGCATGAGTGAGACCATCCATTTCCTGGTCGAACGCTACGGGCTGCTCGCCGTCTTCCTGGGCAGCGTGGCCGAGGGCGAGACGGCGGCGATCCTGGCCGGCTTCTTCGCTCACCAGAAGGTGTTTGCTCCGTGGGCGGCCTTCGCGGCGGCGGCAGTCGGCGCCTTCGTGGGAGACGTCATCTTCTTCGTCGCCGGGCGGCACTTCTGCGATCACCCGCGGCTGCGACGGCTGCGCGGAACGCCGGCCTTCGCGCGCGCCATGTCCTGGATCGAGCGGCACCCGAACCTCTTCGTCCTGTCGAACCGCTACGTCTATGGCTTCCGCCTCGTCGGCGGGGTCGCGGCTGGCCTGTCGTCGATCCCGGTCAGTCGCTTCCTCGTGCTCAACGCGCTCTCGGCCGCCTCCTGGGCGGTCCTGTTCGGCGGCCTCGGCTATTTCGTCGGGCTGGGTGCGGAGGAACTCGTCGGCGAGGCCTTCGAACGGCACGAGCGGCTGTTCATCGCACTGGGACTTGCGGTCGTCGGCATCGTCGCCGCCCGTCTGCTCGTCGTGTTCAACCGGCGGCGCAGGCTCAGTGCGGCACCAGGGCCGCGTCGCCCCGATCCAGAATCAGCGGAATGATCAGATCCTCCTCGTCGTCGAGGTGGCGCGTGAGCATGGCGACCAGCCGCTGGTTGGCGTCGGCATAGGCGTCCGCCGCAAAGCGTTGCCTGTCCTCACTCTCCTTCAGCGCGCGCAGGAAGCCGTTGGCCGTCTCGGCGTTCATCTCCAGCGCCTCGTGGATCATGTGATGATCGGCATCGAGGATGTCGAAGCCACGCTTCAGCCTGGTCTCGGCGCGCGCGAAGGCGGGAAAGTAATGCTGGTCCTCGACATTGTGGTGCCCGTCGAGATTGCCGAGGAAGAAGTTGAGACGCGGGGCGAACCATTGTGCGAATTCATTCGCGTTGGTCCTGCCCTCGCGGTAGTCGGCGATGCCGCCGGTCAGCATGCCGCCGAGTTCGCGGAACATGCCGTGCCGCTGCAGCCACATGCCGGCCATTCCGCCGATGTTGCGATGTGCGGCCCAGTCCTCGCGGGGATATCTCTCGGCGAGGAACTTCAGGTCCTCGGGAAGCCCGGCGCGTCTGGTCAGATCGAGTTCGGCTTGCATGTCGTTCATCCGGCGGTCCTTTCGAGGCGCCGAATATAGGCAAGGCACGCGCGCGTAAAAGAAGGCACGCGCGGGTGCGCCGGTTTCTCCGGCGTTCCCAGCGTGACCCTCACGTGAAGCGGGGCCTCACTGGAACAGGTAGGAATCGTAGGCGAAGTAGCCGTATTCGCGCGAGGCGTGGACGCGTTCGGCATGCGCCCCGTCGCCGGCAGCCCCGAGCGCGAAGAAGATCGGCATCAAGTGCTCGTCGGTCGGATGGTTGTCGGTCGGGAACGGCGCCTTGCGCCTCCAGTCGAACAGCGCTTCCGTATCGCCCTCGGCGAATTTTTCGGCGAACCAGTCGGTGAAGGCGTTGAAGCGCTCCCCGATCTGCGGATCGATCGGCCGGCCGGTGCGCATGACCGTGATGACGGCGCGCAGATTGTGCGTGATGTGGCCAGAGCCGATCAGCAGGATGCCCTCCTTTCGCAGCGGCGCGAGTGCGCGTCCGACGGCATAGTGCCAGCGCGCGTCGCGGTCGGGATCGATCGACACCTGCACGACGGGGATGTCCGCTTCCGGGAAGGCGAGTTTCAACGGTGTCCAGGTGCCGTGGTCGTAGCCGCGCCGCTCGCAGCGCGTCGGCGCCAGCCCCGCCTCGTCGAGCATCGAGAAGACGCGCTCGGCGAGCTTCGGCTCGCCCGGCGCCGGATAGACCATGCGGTAGAGTTCGGGCGCGAAGCCGCCGAAATCGTAGATCATCTCCGGGTGCGGATCAGTCACCACCGAGACCCCGCCGGTCTCGAAATGGGCCGACATGATGACGATTGCCTTCGGCCGCTCGATGAGCGCCGGGATGCCTTCCAGGAAGTGCCGAGCGGCGATGTCGTCGATGACGATGTTGGGTCCGCCGTGCGAGATGAAGAGCGAGGGAAGCGTGGCCATGGGTGGTGTCTCCTTGGCCTCAAGATAAGCGCTTTGCCCTCTGGCGTGCAGCCTTGCCGCGGAAGACTGAGCGTTCACTGCACGGGAACGGACCGGAAGATCCCGTTCAACTGCCCGCGACGACGACTCCCGGCGAGGCCGCGAACTGCGGCAGGCCGTCGTCGATCGAATAGTAGTCGCCCTTGTCGGCGACGAAGATGTGCGCCTCGCCCTTCAACCCGGTCGGGGCATGGAAAGCGCCCGCCATCACGGAGACGATGTCGGAATGATTGTGCTTCCAGAACAGCGCCGAGCCGCAGTGCCGGCAGAAGCCGCGCCGGGCGAAATCGGACGCCGCATACCAGGTGACGTCCTCCGCGCCCTCGATCTCCAGCCTGTCGCCGGCGACGTTCGTCGCCGCGTAGTAGTGGCCGGTCTGCTTCCGGCACTGCGAGCAGTGGCAGTAGATCACGCCGCGCAGCGGGCCTTCCGTCCGGAATCGTACCGCCCCGCACAGGCATGCCCCTCGATGTTCGTCCATGGCCGTCTCCCTCTCGTTCTCATGATCGTACGGCGGACGGCGCTCGCCCAGTGCGGATTTTTGAACCTCGGTTGAGCGAAATTCGACCTCCGGGCGGTGACCGCTCCCGATTCGCCGGCTAGGTTCACCGGTGGGTAGCGGGAAGGGCGGACATGGGCGAACGGGACGAACTCGAAAGATTCCTCGCGGACAATCCGGGAACGACGCACTGCGACGTGGTCCTCTTCGATCTCTGCGGCAACGCCTACGGCAAGCGCCTGCCGCGCTCGCACATGGCGAAGCTCTTCGACCAGGGCTCTCCGGTCTGCGCGGCCATGTCGCTGGTCGACGTCCAGGGCAACACGGCCGACCCGATGGGATACGGCTTTTCCGACGGCGATCCCGACGCCAACGTCCTGCCGATCGCCGGAACGCTGGTCCCCGTCCCATGGAACGAAGGCCTCGCCCAGGTCATGGGCCGGCCAGCCAACGCCGCCACCGGCGAGCTCTTCTGGTACGACCCGCGCACGGTGCTCGAACGCACGGTGGGCATCGTCCGCGAGGCGGGCCTTAGTCCCGTCGTGGCGGCCGAACTGGAGTTCTACCTGATCGACATGGAGCGCGGCGAGGACGGCGCGCCGCTCCCTCCCCGCTCGCCCGCAACCGGCGCGCGTGAATCTGCCGGCAAGGTGCTGTCGCTCGCCAAGCTCGACGAATACCAGCCGATCCTCACCGACATCGAGGATACGTGCCGGCGCCAGAACGTCCCCTCCTCCACCATCATCAGCGAATACGGCACCGGCCAGTTCGAGGTGAACCTCGAGCACCGCGAGGATCCGGTGCGCGCCGCCGACGACGCCTGCCTGCTGAGGCGCATCGTCCAGGCCGTGGCGCGCAGGCATGGGATGGAGGCGACGTTCCTGTCGAAGCCCTTCCCCGACCAGGCGGGCAGCGGCCTGCACGTCCACGCCAGCCTGCTCGACGCGACGGGAGAAAACCTCTTCGACGACCGCTCCCCACAAGGCCAGGTGATGCTCGGCCATGCCGCCGCCGGCCTTCAGGCCACGATGGCCGAGGGCATGGCGATCTTTGCGCCCAACATCAACGTCTTCCGCCGCTTCGAGGCCAACAACTTCACCCCTGTCACGAAGGACTGGGGCGAGAACAACCGCTCCGTCGCCTTCCGCGTCCCCGTCTCCTCGGGCGCGTCGCGCCGGATCGAGCACCGCATCGCAGGTGCCGAGGCGAACCCCTACCTCGTGATCGCCGCCGTGCTCGCCGGCATGCATCACGGCATCGAGAACAGGCTCGACCCGGGCGAGAAGCATGCCGGCAATGCCGGCGCCGAGGTCGACGACAGCCTGCCGCTCACGCCGTGGGATTCTCTGAGGGCGCTGCGGGCGGCAAAGATCCTGCCGCGCTGGCTGGGCGACGACTATCCCGCCATCTACGCCAGCGTAAAGGAGGCCGAGCTCGCCGCCTTCTTCGCCCTGCCCTCCCGGCGCGAGTTCGACTGGTATCTGTGAGGCGCCCCGCCGGAATGCTTCAATCCTGAAATTTCATGCTTGAAACAATTTCGCGGCGGTGCCATGCTGCCTTCGCAATCGAGCGAAGGAGGTGACGCGACATGAAGATCGCAGTCCTCGGCGGGGGTCCCGCCGGCCTCTATTTCGCGATCTCGATGAAGCTGCGCGACACCGCGCACGACATCACCGTCATCGAGCGCAACAAGGCTGACGACACGTTCGGCTGGGGCGTGGTGCTGTCCGACGAGACGCTCGACAACCTCGCCGAAAACGATCCCGTCAGCGCCGAGCGCATCCGCGCCCATTTCGCCTACTGGGACGACATTTCCGTCTTCTACCGCGGCACCCGCACCGTCTCAACCGGCCACGGCTTCTGCGGCATCGGCCGCAAGCAGCTCCTCGTCCTGTTGCAGGAGCGCGCCAGGGAACTTGGCGTCGATCTCCGGTTCGAGACTGAGGCGCGAGAACCGCGATACTACATGGAGCGGTACGACCTCGTCGTCGCCTCCGACGGGCTGAACTCGAAGACGCGCACCGCCTTCGCGGACGTCTTCAAGCCCGACATCGACATTCGCGCCTGCAAGTTCGTCTGGCTCGGCACGCACCAAAAGTTCGACGACGCCTTCACGTTCATCTTCGAGGAGACCGACAAGGGCTGGGTCTGGGCGCACGCCTACCAGTTCGACGCCGACACGGCGACCTTCATCGTCGAGTGCTCGGAGGAGCCCTGGAACAAATACGGCTTCGGCGCCATGTCGCAGCAGGAATCCATCGCCACCTGCGAGGCGATCTTCAGGGATCACCTCGGCGGCCACGCCCTGATGACCAACGCCAACCACATCCGCGGCTCGGCCTGGATAAACTTCCCGCGTGTGCTGTGCGAGCGCTGGTCGCACGAGAACCTTGCGTTGATGGGCGACGCCGCCGCCAGCGCGCATTTTTCCATCGGTTCGGGCACCAAGCTCGCCATGGAGAGCGCCATCGCGCTCGCCGACTACGTCACCTCCGAGCCGACGCTCGAAGGCGCCTTCGCGAAATACGAGGAGGCGCGCCGCACCGAGGTACTGAAGCTCCAGTCGGCCGCGCGCAACTCGCTCGAATGGTTCGAGGACGTGGAGCGCTATTTCCACCTCGACCCGGTGCAATTCAACTATTCGCTGCTCACCCGTTCCCAGCGCATCAGCCACGAGAACCTGAGGCTGCGCGACAGCGAGTGGCTGGAGAGCGCCGAGCGCTGGTTCCAGCGCCAGGCCGGCAACGAGATCAACACCGCCCGCGCGCCGATGTTCGCGCCGTTCCGCCTGCGGGACATGGAGCTGAAGAACCGCATCGTGGTCTCGCCCATGGCGCAGTACAAGGCGGTCGACGGCTGCCCGACCGACTGGCACTTCGCCCACTATGCCGAGCGCGCCAAGGGCGGCGCCGGCATGATCTATATCGAGATGACGTGTGTCTCGCCCAAAGGCCGCATCACCCCGGGCTGCCCCGGCTTCTATGCGCCGGAGCACGAGGCGGCCTGGAAGCGGCTGGTCGATTTCGTCCATGCCGAGACCGAGGCGAAGATCTGCGCCCAGATCGGCCATTCAGGTCCCAAGGGCTCGACCCAGCTCGGCTGGGAGGAGGCCGACGCGCCGCTGGCCGACGGCAACTGGCCGCTGCTCGCCGCCTCCGACTTGCCATGGTCGCCGGCGAATGCGCGGCCCAAGCCGATGGACCGCGCCGACATGGACATGGTGCGCGACCAGTTCGTCGCTTCGGCGCAAATGGCGGATCGCTGCGGCTTCGACATGCTGGAGCTGCACTACGCCCACGGCTACCTGCTTTCCTCCTTCATCACCCCGCTGACCAACCGGCGCACCGACGAATATGGCGGCAGCCTCGAAAACCGAATGCGCTACCCGCTGGAGATCTTCCACGCCGTGCGCGCGGTCTGGCCCGCCGGGAAGCCGATCTCGGTGCGCATTTCCGCCAACGACTGGGTCGGCGAGGACGGCGTCACGCCGCAGGAGGCGGTGGAGGTCGCGCGCATGCTGCAGGCGGCCGGCGTCGACATCTGCGACGTCTCGGCCGGCCAGACGTCGAAGCTGGCGAAGCCAGTCTACGGCCGCATGTTCCAGACGCCGTTCTCCGACCGCATCCGCAACGAGACCGGCATGGCCACCATGGCGGTCGGCAACATCTACGAGCCGGACCACGTCAACTCGATCCTGATGGCCGGCCGCGCCGACCTCGTCTGCCTCGCGCGTCCCCATCTTGCTGACCCCTACTGGACCCTCCACGCGGCGGCCGCGCTCGGCGACCGCGGCGTCAGGTGGCCCGACCCCTACCTGCCGGGCCGCGACCAGCTCTACCGGCTCGCCGAGCGGCAGGACCAGATGACGGGGAAGGTGTGATGGCGGCAATTTCGACAGGCGGGACACCATGACCATCTCCCTCACCCATGCGCTTGTCACCGGCGGCGCCACCGGCATCGGCAAGGCCATCGCCGAGGCGCTCGCCAAGGCCGGCGTCGAGGTCACCATCTGCGGCCGCCGCAAGGAGGCGCTCGACGCGGTGGCTCAGGGCAATCCGAAGATCCACGCGATGACGGCCGACGTCACCGACGAGGCTTCGGTCGAGACGCTCTACCGGGAAGCGGAAGCGGCGCGCGGGCCTTTCGACATCGTGGTGGCCAATGCTGGCATCGCCTCCAGTGCACCCGCCCACAAGACCTCGCTCGAAGAGTGGAAGCGCATCATCGACGTCAACCTGACCGGCGCCTTCCTGACCGTCCGGCCGGCGCTCGCAGGCATGGTGGAGCGCAGGCGCGGCCGCATCGTCTTCATCGCCTCTGTCGCCGGCCTCAAGGGTTCGGCCTACGTGGCGCCCTACGTCGCCTCCAAGCACGGGGTGATCGGGTTGACGAAGTCGCTCGCCGCGGAACTCTTGAAGACCGGTGTCACCGTCAACGCCATCTGCCCCGCCTATGTCGAGACCGAGATGCTGGAGCAGTCGATCGCCCGCGTCATGGAAAAGACCGGCCGCAGCGCCGAAGAGGCGCGGCAAAACTTCGCCGAGTTCAACCCCAATCACCGCCTGATCAAGCCGGAGGAGGTCGCTGCCGCCGCCATGTGGCTGGTCAGCGACGAGGCGATCTCGGTCACGGGTCAGCCGGTCGCGATCTCCGGAGGTCCGCTGTGACGGCGAGCGCGCCGCTCGCGGCCCTCGACGCCGCCCCCGCCTCGAAGGAGCGGCTGCGTCTATGGATCAGGCTCCTCAGGGCTTCGCGCATTATCGAGAACGAGCTGCGCGAGCGCCTGAAGCGCGAATTCGACACCACCTTGCCGCGCTTCGACGTCATGGCGGCGCTGAACCGCGCACCCGACGGTATGCTGATGAGCGACCTGTCGCGCTTCCTGCTCGTCTCCAACGGTAACGTCACCGGTATCGTCGACCGGCTCGTCAATGACGGCTTCGTGGTGCGCGCCCAGCGCGAGGGCGACCGCCGCACCTCGATCGTCAGGCTGACCCCGCGCGGCCAGGAGTTCTTCCGCGGCATGGCGGCGGTCCACGAGGCCTGGATCGGCGAACTGCTGGGCGACGTCTCCGAAGACGGTGCCCGGCGCCTGTCGTCCATGCTGAAGACGTTCCGCAGCAACTGGGAGGACGAACATTGACCGCGATGGCAGGCCTCGAGCCGCAACACTTCCTCTGGGAAGCTAAAGATGGCGTCGCGACGGTGCGCCTGAACCGGCCTGACCGCAAGAACCCGCTTACATTCGAGAGCTACGCCGAACTGCGCGACACTTTCCGGGCGCTGGTCTACGCCGACGACATCGACGTCGTCGTCTTCCTGCCGAACGGCGGTAATTTTTCCTCGGGCGGCGACGTGCACGACATCATCGGCCCGCTGACCCGCATGGACATGAAGGGCCTGCTCGCCTTCACCCGCATGACGGGCGATTTCGTCAAGGCGATGATCCATTGCGGCAAGCCCATCATCTCGGCCGTGGACGGTGTCGCGGTCGGCGCCGGCGCCATCATCACCATGGCCTCGGACATAAGGCTGGCGACGCCGGAGGCGAAAACCGCCTTCCTCTTCACCCGTGTCGGGCTGGCCGGCTGCGACATGGGCGCCTGCGCGATCCTGCCGCGCATCATCGGCCAGGGCCGCGCCGCCGAACTCCTCTACACCGGCCGCTCGATGACGGCCGAGGAGGGCGAGCGCTGGGGCTACTACAACCGCCTCGTTTCGGCGGACGAGCTCGAAGCCGAGGCGATGACGCTTGCCCGTTCGATCGCGTCGGGCCCGACCTTCGCGCACGGCATCACCAAGACGCAATTGAACCAGGAATGGTCCATGAGCCTCGACCAGGCGATCGAGGCCGAGGCGCAGGCCCAGGCGATTTGCATGCAGACCGGCGACTTCCGCCGCGCCTACGAGGCCTTCGTGGCCAAGCAGAAACCGGTGTTCGAGGGGGATTGAGGGATGCCTGACCGCTCCTTCCTCACCTGGCCATTCTTCGAGGATCGCCACCGCGACCACGCCGGGCGGCTGGAGGACTGGTGCGTTAGGAATCTCCCTGTCGACCACCATGACGTCGACGCCGCCTGCCGCGATCTCGTTCAAAGCCTCGGCCGCGACGGCTGGCTCATGCCCACCGCCATCGATCCCGCCGCGCCCGACGCGCTCGACGTGCGCACGCTCTGCCTCACGCGCGAGACGCTCGCCCGCCATGACGGGTTGGCCGACTTCGCCTTCGCCATGCAGGGGCTGGGAACGGGCGCGATCAGCCTCTTCGGTTCCCCCGAACAACTGCAGTGGCTGGACAAGCCCCGCCGCGGCGAGGCGATCTCCGCTTTCGCGCTGTCGGAACCCCGCTCCGGCTCCGACGTCGCCAACATGGACATGACGGCAACGAAGGACGGCTCCGACTATGTGCTGTCCGGCGAAAAGACCTGGATCTCCAACGGCGGCATCGCCGATCTCTACACCGTCTTTGCCCGCACCGGCGAAGCACCGGGAGCCAGGGGCATCTCCTGCTTCCTCGTTCCCGCCGACACGCCGGGCCTGACAGTCGCCGAGCGGCTGGAGGTCGCCGCCCCGCATCCTCTGGCCCGCCTCGCCTTCGACGGCGTGCGCATGCCCGCCTCGGCCATGATCGGCAGGCCCGGCGAGGGTTTCCGTATCGCCATGTCGGTGCTCGACGTGTTTCGCTCGACCGTCGGTGCCGCCGCCCTCGGCTTCGCGCGCCGGGCGCTGGACGAATCCCTGTCGCGCTCCGGCGGCCGCGAGCTCTTCGGCAAGCCGCTCTACGACCTTCAGATGGTGCAGGGTCACCTGGCCGACATGGCGCTCGACGTCGATGCCGCCGCCCTGCTCGTCTACCGCGCAGCCTGGACCAAGGATTCCGGCGCTGCGCGCGTCACCCGCGAGGCGGCGATGGCCAAGCTCTACGCCACCGACCGCGCGCAGGCGGTGATCGATGCCGCCGTCCAGCTTCACGGCGGCGACGGCGTGCGCAAGGGCCACATCGTCGAGAGCCTCTACCGCGAGATCCGGGCGCTGCGGATCTACGAAGGGGCATCCGACGTGCAGAAGGTCGTCATCGCGCGACAGACGCTTTCCGAATTCTCGACCGCAACCAGAGGGGAAGGACTGCGAAATGGATAGTGAACTGGAAAAGGGCATTACTTCGAACGGGACGGGCTTCGACGGGGTGAAATGGAACATCCTCGGTCAGGTCTACTATCCGAAGGCCGTCTGCGCATCGACCTTCGCCTTCGAGACGAACAGCGAACCGGGACAGTTCGTGCCGGTGCACATCCATCCCGAACAGGACGAGTTCATCCTGGTGCAGGAAGGCGAACTCGACCTCAAGCTCGACGGGGTCTGGAGCAAGGCCGGGCCGGGCGACCTGGTGCGCATGCCGCGCGGCATCCCGCACGGTTATTTCAACAAGTCCGACAAGCCGTGCCGCGCGCTCTTCTGGGTCTCCCCGGCAGGAAGGCTGAAGGAACTCTTCGAGCAACTGCACGACAAGACCGACATCCCGACGATCATGACGCTGTCGGCCGAGCACGACGTCGACTTCCTTCCAGAAGAAGCGAACGCCTGACATGCTCGGGCCGACCGGACACACCGACACCTTCGCGCGCGACAACCTGCCGCCGCCGGACCAGTGGCCGGAATTCCTGCTCGACGGCTTCGACTATCCGGAATGGCTGAACGCGGGCGTCGAACTCACCGACCGAATGGTGGAGCGCGGCCACGGCGACCGCACGGCGCTGATCGGCAACGGCCGCCGCCGCACCTACAAGGAACTGTCCGACTGGACCAACCGCCTCGCCCACGCACTGGTCGAGGAGTACGGCGTCGAGCCCGGCAACCGGGTGCTGATCCGCGGCCCTAACAACCCGGCGGTGGTTGCCTGCTGGCTCGCCGCCACCAAGGCGGGCGCGGTGGTGGTCAACACCATGCCCATGCTGCGCGCCGGCGAACTCGCCAAGATCGTCGACAAGGCGGAGGTCTCGCTGGCCCTCTGCGACACCCTCGTTCCAGTGCGGATGGCTCGCCGGCAATGCGTCATGGGAATGCTCAACCACCTCCGGATCATTGGCGGGCCAGAGCCACGCA